>JALCZJ010000045.1 GCA_022690815.1 Ferrimicrobium sp. | reverse complement strand
CAATTGGATGCTATGGCTGCCGCGCACGGCAGGACTCCAGGCATACCACGACAACGCAAGTTGGAGGTGGTCAAGCATCGACTTGGGCTCGTTCTGTCCCTGTGGAGAGGGCAGAACACTCACAGGCGGCTGGAGAGCGACAACACAAGAGGTGCAGATAAATGTAGATGTATCTTGGAGCGGCGACCAATAGTGTGATCGAGGGCTCGACGGCAGGGAGAGGCCCAAGCCAAGGCTCCTTGGTGTCATCACGGTCGATCGGCGAGCACCGCAACCGAAGTGATGCTAAAGAGTGCACCCTCGGTATTCGCCCAAGCCAGCCAGCCTTCGGCGATCTCGTCGAGTTCGTGGGTGTCGGCGAGGCCCAAGCGAAGCGCTTCGGTGGCATAGGTAGATTGGCGCACGCGCCCGGCCCAGGAGCGAGCCCACCACTGGCGCTCCTGAGCGGTCGCGTAGGTCCAGTTGATGGTGTGCACGGTGTAACTGGTGAGACCACAGCTGCTCGCGAGTGCGGGCAGCTGGCGGCCGATGTTCGGGTTGACGTGATTGTCGGCGGCTATCGCTTGGTAGATTGCCATCCACTGGGTGAGTGCTGGTGTGTTCGGCCACCACAACATCCTGTCATAGTCGGCGTCGGCAAAGGCGATCTGTCGGCGGGCAACCCTCCACATCTCTGCAATGGCTTGTGCCGGGTCACGTAGGTGTTGGAGCACCTGATGGGCATGGACGATATCGAAGCTACGATCGCTAAAGGGCAACGCGTATGCGTCGCCGACGACACCGATGACCCCATCACCAGCCTTGGTGGCATCCGCGATGATCGGCGCCGTGCGATCGAGGGCGACGACATAGCCGCTGCTTGCATGGTGGGCAAAGTCCTTTGTGATGGTTCCCGGTCCCGCACCGACGTCGAGGATCCAGTCATCGGCGCGAAGGCGCGGAAGCAGGTAGCCTGCTGAGTTCGCGGCACTTCGCCATCGATGGGAGGCGAGGACGCTCTCATCATGACCATGGATATAGGTCTCGGCCATGGGCCTCCCTTCTGGTGAGGTTATAGCTGTCCGACACTGACAGCCCGAATTGGCAAGCCCAAGCTCGCAGTTTGCATCAGACAAACGGAATCAGGCAAGTGGTATCTAGCAAACTGGAATTGACGATTCGAATATTCAACGTCTGGATGCTTCGCGATGTTACTGGCCAAGGATGCGGTCTCGCTACCCATGCTAATGGTAGTAGTTCGACCAGTTGGCGACCGAAGGGTTGGTGGCACCAGCAGGGCCAGCTCCAAAGAGCTTCAAAATATTGCCGGTCATGATCCTCACCAGATGGCTCGGGCAAGAGCTAGTGGTTGTGCAGGGTTGCATGGCGGCGATCCAGTTGTTGGTCCCACTCTCAAAGATTCCGGCCTCGCTGGTACGGTTGGTGACATAGGTTGTATCGGCATACATCTTATGATTGTCGAACCCGATGACCACGGGTGAATGGCTGAGGATCTGTACCCCGGGAGGGTTGGGTCTGCTGGGATCATAGCCATCAAAATCGTACTTCAACAGCCCAGGGATCGTCGCACCGTTGACAAGCCCAGTCCTCGCAAAGAGCCAGGATTTGGCATCGGTCACCACCAGTGGGAAGCTCTGGTTGTTGTTGTAGCCGATGTAGGTGTTGCCGATGAGCTGGGCGGCCGGCAGATTGGCGGGAGGCTGGCCCCACCAGTTTTGGGTGACACGTGCGTTGTCAACGCCATAAAGAGGATCGGCTTGGGGATCGCGATAGTTCACGACCTCTAGGTTGGGCCCAAGCGGCGAGGCCTGAAGGCGCACTTTGCGTAGGATAGGACTGGCGCCAAAGAAGACAAGGTTGACTCCGTGGTTGGCGGCGGTGACGGCGTTGGCTCGCATCCGCGTCGACCACTCTTCATCGTGACCGAGTGATAGGAGGGCCTTGTGCTTGGTCAAAAGATTTCCGTGGACGGTAAGTGTGATGTTGGTCCAGTAGGTCACGTTGAGTCCGTGTTTTTCCATGTAGCGAACCAACGGGTACTCATTGGTAAGGAAGTTGGCAGCTCCGTTGCCGTATCCGTACGGGCGGTCGAACGAGAGTACCCGTGATCGATTGGGAGGAGGATAGCCTGGCTCCGGTGTCGCTCCCTGGTAGAGGTCGTAGCCACCGAAGGGATTGAAGGCCTGCCAGGTGAAGTTGGCGTTCATGACGACGTAGGTAGCCGTCGAGTTTGGGTCCCAAACCGTGAGTGGAATGTAGCTCTGCTGACCGTTGGAGCCGACGAGCTTGAGGAGATAGTCGCCTTGGACGAAGGCTTTGGTGATGGGGAACGAAGTGCTCATTGACCAGTCACATTGCACCATGTACAGTGGTGCACTGGCGTTGCAACTGGGTTGGACGACGCCGGTCAGTCGGCGAGAGGTCCAGACCAAGCGGGCCCCAAGTCCTTGGTAGTAGCCCATTCGGAAGGCCTCAATCGTAAACGTTGGCGCCTGCGTTGAGACGTAGACGTCAACGGTTTGACCGAGGCGCGCCTGGGGGCGATTGGTATAGCCCATGATTCCATCCGGGGTCTGTGTTCCGGTGATCCTCCAGGCTGAGGTTCCAGGTAACTTGTTCTGGTCGATCACCCACCGGGCCTCAACACCGTCCGGTCCATTGAAGGTGGCTGCCAGCGAATGGGTGTGTGATCGATGGTGCAACGAGGCGGCCCGGCTTTTGGCGGGGCCCCGAGTCAAGTGTTGAGACCCTGTCAGTGCCAGCGATGCTCCCACCACGATGATCACGAGGACCACGATGCCAGCCAGGAGTCTGCGTCGACCAACGCTGCTCTTCGTTCTCTGATGCCTAGCCTTCAATTGGTCTCCATTCATCAATGTCGTAGCCGTGTGTCGCCCCTGGATAGCCGCGCTGGCGACCGATCAACGTCTTCATGTTGTCGAGGGTGATCTGGCGTGAGCCCCGATCTGGTTGGGGCTGGCTAGTTAACGAGGTGTCGGTGACGTTACGTGTCCTTGATGAGGGGGACAAAGGTTGCGGTGATCCGCTTGAGGCGCTGAGAACGCGTCTTGTGGTGTCGATGGTTCGCTGGCAACGCACCATTGTTGAACTCTGTGACCTATCGCACGTCCGGTGATCAGAAAAGTGGCGCGATGTGAGCAACCATGTACGGCTGCGGTTCTGTTGTAAAGGGGCGCTATGGCCCATTACGACCTGTGATTCGGTGTTAGCGGGCATCTGCACTAGCAAGCCTGGTGATGTGAAGCATGGGTGCCACCTTCCTCCATTGGCGTGTCGTAATGGGCGGTCATTGACCGGCGCTCACCGCCTTCGTCGCTGACCCCAGCGGGCTATCGCAATCACCTTACTATGGCCCTCGCCTGATCGTAGACAAATATGACACCGCATGGCTCGATCGTCCTCATCGTGCGTTGAGATGGCCAGGGTTCTTAGTCATGCCGGTTGTTGACTGCTCAAAAGTGGACCGCTGAAGTTGGCGGCGGTTGGGCGATATTGGGGCGTGCCTACCGATGCTGGTTCGGTGTTGTCCGGGTTGTTCCAGGCGTTGCATCCAGCCAGGCTCCACATTGACGGCATGTTGATCGTGTCCAAACACGATAGTGCGCTCACTATCGGGGCGTGCCATTGGTGGCAAGCGTGCGGTTGTCGGCTCAAAGGAGCCTGGCTGAAGGTAACCACGGGGGTTGGTGTGATGACCGGAGCGGATGCGTGTGACCAGAGGGCTATCGCCGATTGGCAAAGCGCCCAAGGAGCGGGACTGCAAAGGTTACTCGGTAGCGTCCGGGTTGAAGGTCACGGCCTTTGCGTTAGCGAGTTTCGATAATGCCGTCAGGTAACCGGTTGGGTCGTCGCGCTCCGATTGCGAGTTAGCGCTTTCAGTCGAAGAAGCGATGACGCTAACGGTGGTATTCGAGCTCACGGGCGTCTCGGTGGCCTGCGTTCTTGCAGCTTGGGTGCTCGTGGAGTTGCGTCGTGACTGGGTGGCATGGGAGGCGCGCCGGTGCATGAACAGCAAGAGTGCCGCGACAACGACCACGATGGCGACGACGCCATAGCCTGCGTCGGAGACGGTATGGACCATGTGTTGCCAGGCAGACCCAACCGAGTAACCCAACAGGGTCAAGCCACCATCCCAGACGAGGGAGCCGAGCAGGGTCAAGACGCCGAAGGCGATGGGAGGAACCTCCGCCAGTCCGGCGGCCAAGGCGACGAAGTTGCGCACGACTGGCAGGAGACGGCTCGCGAAGACGCCCCAACGAGGATGGCGTTCGTACCACGCCTGGAGGCGATCGAGTTGTTCGTGATCGACACGGATGTAACGCCCGTAGCGAAGCACCAACGCTCGTCCACCCGTGATGCCAAAGGCCCAGGCGATGTAGGCGCCGATGAGCTCACCGATCGCTCCAACGATGATCACTTCGATGATGTTAAAGTGCCCTGTATAGGCCAAGAAGCCAGCAAAGCCAAAAGTGAGCTCAGATGAGGTGGGAACGCAGGCTGACTGGGCAATAGAAAGGAGAAAGATTGCCAGGTAGCCCCATGTCGAAATGAGGTGCTCCATAATGTCATTTAGGATAGCGTCGTCGCTTGGTCGGCGCTGTCGTTTCATCGTGTTTGGCTCGAGCTCATCTGATGGTAGGCATCGACTTGCTGTGCCGCTGAGCCATAGCCTCTGTGTCAGCGACGCAGATCCTTGTTGCCCGCTGCGTCGGTTGGGGTGGCGAGTGAATGCGAGTCGCCGCACGTGCCCACAAGTGCCGATTGCGCTATCCGTAAGGGGTGCGGCGAGATCGGCGAGCGATTGATACGCCTTTGTCGCCTGGTTAGATCGTCGTGGAGGAGCTCGGCTGTGTCAGTTACGTTGATCCAGTCTTGCGATGGCTACGGTATGAGGTGGGATTGTTGACGAATAGGCTGGTGGCGTAGGAATAATAGTTGGCGAGTGTCGGTAGTAGTTGACTGGTTTAGGGCCGCTTTGACACTGTGTTGTGGATGGGATGCCGGTGGCCGATTCCCTGGAGCGATATCGAGCGTCCCTGTTAGGCGTAACGGTCGGTGGCTGCTCGGGTCGGCACGACTAATACGGTACAGCTAATGAAGTGATGAGTGCTCGTGATAAAGATGGGTACGCATGGACAAGATAAAACAGTGTGGATCTCATGGCGTTTGAGATCCGAAGATGATCGGAGGTACCTCGCATGGTTTGTGTGCTGGTGAGTTCGGGACAGTTGCCAAAGCGTCGGGCCGGCGTACATGAGGGGTATCTCAATGCGCTATCGCGGCTTGGAGCCTACGCAGTGATGGCCCCGGGCCAGATAGGTGATCTCGCAGACTCGGAGGTCAAGTCCATCGCCAAGGAGCTCATTGGCTCTACGGATGCGCTGATGCTGACCGGTGGTGGTGATGTTGACCCCCAGCGCTATGGGCAGTCGGTAAGTTCTGACAGGGTCTATGGCATCGAGGCAAACCGCGATCGGGTTGAACTCGCCTTGCTGGATGAAGCGTTGCGCCAAGAGCGCAAGGTATTAGCTATCTGCCGGGGCATTCAATTGGTAAACGTCTATTTTGGTGGAACGCTTATCCAGGACCTAGAGACGAGCGGTAAGAGCAAGCATTCGTTGACGGAGCAGGAATACGAGTACGCGCACGAGATCACGATCTCCCAAGACTCCGAGCTTGCGCAACTCCTGCCAGGGGTGACGCAAGTGAACTCGCTGCACCATCAGGCAGTCGATGTGCCGGGTGGCGACCTCGTGGTGACCGCGGTCTCCAATGATGGTGTCGTGGAAGCAATGGAACGTTCTGGTTTGATTGCCGTGCAGTGGCATCCCGAGCGACTGATCGACTTCGATCCCATTCAGATGAATCTGTTTGCGTGGCTCGTCGGCTAGCACCGACGGAACCGTGCTGATGGTCCAATCGTGCGGATCTGCGACCGGGGAGGGCTAGGACTGTCGGGTCAGTCGAGGATGGCGAAGTTCTCACAGCTATGGGCCTAGAGCGCGGCTAGAACCTGTAGACTGACCTAAGCCTGTTCGATTGTCGAACGGTTTCTGCCCATTCGGGCATGAAGGATGTGGAGTTTCTACGCACGTGGGAGTTCCGCGTGTTTGTAGAGGAGACTTCATTGTCGAATATATTCGATACCTTGGGCGTCGACGCCCAAATTCAAGAGCGCCTGGCCGCAATCGGTATTACTGAGCCGACGGCTGTCCAGTCCCAGGCGATCCCAGCATCGCTTGCTGGCCATGATCTGATTGCGCAAGCCCCCACCGGCTCTGGCAAGACGTTTGCATTCGGGGTGCCGTTGGTCTCGTTGCTCGAGGGCGTGCGTGGGCGCAGCGCTGGGCCACTCGGCCTCATTCTTGTTCCCACACGCGAGCTTGCTCAGCAGGTGCAGAAAGCGCTTGTAAGCCTCGCGCCACGCGATTTCTGGGTCATGGCCGTCTATGGCGGAACACCCTATGGAAAGCAGATTGCTCAGCTCAAGCGTGGGATCGATGTGCTGGTTGCCACACCTGGTCGGTTAATGGATCTCGTTGATCGTCGTGCGGTGTCGCTCGATGCCGTGACCCACGTAGTCCTCGACGAGGTTGACCGCATGGCTGACATGGGCTTTGGCCCGGTGGTAGCTGAGATTTTGGGGTCGTTGACCTCCCGTCGCCAAACAGCGTTCTTCTCCGCTACACTTGACGCTCCGGTACGCTCCCTAGTGCAGCGCTACCTTAGCGATCCGACGTTTATCACCATTGAAGCGGACGAGCCAAAGCTTGAGCACCGGTTTGTTCCCGCGAGTCGATATGAGAAGGCTGGGCTTGTCTCTGACTATGCCCTTGGACATGGACCGACCATCGTGTTTTGCAACACCCGTGATCAGGTGGATCGCCTCGATGACGAGCTCGCAGATCTCGGCATGGAGGCCTCTGCGGTTCACGGAGGATTGTCACAGCGTCAGCGCGATGCTGCCCTTCGCCGCTTCTTGACCAAGCGCACCCAGGTGCTGATTGCCACCGACGTTGCCGCCCGCGGTATCCATGTTGATGAGGTGGCCTTAGTACTTCACTACGATCTTCCGAATAACTTCACAGATTACCTGCATCGTTCGGGAAGGACTGGTCGCGCTGGCAACACCGGTGTGGTCATCTCACTCGTCTCGGATCGTGATCGATCCAAGGCACGTTCGATCGAACACCAGCTTCAGACCGGTGAGCCGTCAAGAGATCGTGGCTCCTACGGTGCAGGTCGTGGTGGCGGTGGTGGCGCACGTCGGCCACGGCGCCCAGCACAGCAACAGTACTCGCGGAGGTCTCGCTAGTTCCGCACCCGGTAGATTGGAGTGACGATGGTGCTTGCAGCAGTGTTCTTCGATGTCGATGGGACGATGGCCGAGACAGAACGTCAAGGTCATCGTGTAGCCTACAACGCTGCGTTTGCAGAGCTCGGGTACCCGGTACATTGGGATCCCGAGCTCTATGGCGAGCTTCTTGCTGTCATGGGTGGCAAGGAGCGGATTCGTCACTACTGGGGTGAACATCCAGAGTTAGGGGCGATAAGCAATGGTGAGGTCGAACGGATTCACGCCGTGAAGGCTGGTCACTTTAGCGATCTTATCGATCAAGGTGCTATTGGGCTTCGTGTTGGGGTCCGACGTTTGTTGGACGAGCTTGGCGCTCGCAACATTCCGATCTCGATAGCCTCCACGATTACCATCGAGGGACTCGATGCGCTACTCAGTCGTAACCTCGGTGCCGATTGGCGAAAGCGCTTTGCGTTTCTTGGCATCGGTGACGTTGTTCCGGTTAAGAAGCCTGATCCGGCTGTCTATCGCTGGTTGCTCCAACAACACGGGGTCGAGGCTCACTCGGTCGTTACACTCGAGGATACTCGTGCGGGATTGCTGGCCAGTGTTGGTGCGGGGATTCCGACGTTGGTCACACCAAGTGAGTACACCCAGGATCAAGACTTCTCAGAGGCAGCATGTGTGGCCACGAGTCTCGGTGATCCGGGACAACCGGCCCAGTGGAGATTGGCGTCGGGAGTCGAAGGTACTGGCCTCATTGACGTCGGATTTCTGGAAAAGCTTAGCCAAGGGTAACACCATTCGCTAGGCTGGGCTGATGTGGACTGGGCGCTTTTTGTTGCGGTTTTTCTCGCCAGCGCTGTTGAAGCTGTCGAGGCGTTGACCATTGTTCTGGCAGTTGGGTTGACCCGTGGATGGGGGATTGCGCTTCGCGGGGCCCTGCTTGGCTTAGTGTTGCTCGTCATTATCGTGGGGGTACTTGGCACCGCCATCGTCCATTATGTACCGTTGTCGGTGCTGCGTACGGTGGTTGGCGGGGTGCTCTTGATCTTTGGATTGCAGTGGCTTCGCAAGGCCGTGCTGCGGGCGGCTGGACTCAAGGCCATGCATGATGAGGCAGTCATATTCGAACGAGAGGTGACGTCCTTGCGCAGTCCTGAGACGGTCCTTGCGGATCGCCAGGGGTTCCTGGTTGCCTTTAAAGGGGTAATTCTTGAAGGGCTCGAGGTTGCCGTCATCGTCATCTCGCTTGGTTCGAGCGCTCATGCGCTAGGGCAAGCGTCGTTGGCAGCGGTCGCCGCAGTGGTCATCGTCGCCGGATCGGGAGTGTTGTTGTCCCGTGCGCTTACGGAGGTGCCCGAAAACAAGCTCAAGATGGTTGTCGGGGTGATGCTGACGAGTTTTGGTACGTTTTGGATGAGTGAAGGTCTCGGCCTCCATTGGCCCGGCGGAACTATTTTCTTGGTGGCCATCATCGGCTGGTTTGCCGGTGCTGCTCTCGGGCTGGTGGCCATTGGCCGGCATCGCGCCAGTATACGAGAGCTCTAGTGCGGGTCCACATGAGCGCTGCGGTGGTGCGCTGATGCGTCTGATCGTGGCTCCGTTCGTTTTCCTTTGGAACTTTATCGTTGGCGACCAGCCATGGATTGCACTTGGTGTTGTCATGGTCGCAGTACTCGCAGCCGTACTTGCCGGGTTCTCCGGTGGTTGGCTGTTGGTACTTATGGCCGTGACCCTTATCTTGGTAGCTTCGCTTCGAACGGCTTTTGGTTTCGGAGGGCGATCGAGTGGTTCGTCACCACCATGAGCATGCAACGCGTGAAAGCGGCCGCGTTGCAGCTCGAGGCGCGTAGCAAGGCTGGACGCTTCACAACGGACGTCGCCAAGGCCACAGCCCACAACCGAATGACGTTGGCATCAGCGGGTCTGGCTTTCCATGGGTTTCTTGCGATCTTCCCGGCGTTGATCGCTGGCGTTGGGCTCGCGCGACTCGTTGGCCTTAGCCCTCGGGCCCTCACCACCGTGGTGCATGATCTTGGAGTCTTGTTACCACACTCGGTTGCCTCGATTCTGGTTGACGCACTCCAGAGTACTGGATCGCGACGGGCTGATCTCATCGCAGTTGTCGTCGGCCTCTTGGTGGCGATCTGGTCGTCGATCGAGGCGATTTCGGCCCTCCAGCAGGCGCTTGATGTCGCCTTTGATGTCCCAAAGCCGCACGGCTTTCTCGTGCGTCGGCTTCGTGCGATACCGCTGCTGGGTGTGACGGTCATATTGGCCGGTGCGGCGGTCGCGTTGCTGGTGTTCGGTCCAGCCATTGAACGTCTCATCGCCGTCCATCTTCCCGTTGGTTTGCATGGAATCCTGGATGTGTCGAGTTGGGCGGTCCGGATCGTTGGCGCCTTGATTGCGATCACCTTGTTGCTCTCGCTCTATTATGGGTCGGCAACAGGTAGGTCCTGGAGGGACTGGCGAGCGCTGTCTCCCGGTGGCGCGCTGGCGACTCTTGGCTGGGTGGTCGCGTCACTTGGCTACTCCGTGTACCTCACCCATTCAGCCGGAGAGTCGGTGACCTATGGCCCTCTTGCCGGGGTTGCAGTCCTCCTCCTATGGCTTTATCTGACCTTTGTGATGATTCTTCTTGGAGCCGAAATAGACCATGCGCTCGATAACCTCCACGATTCGTAGCTGTCTGTCAGGTAGTGTGGTCGGTGATTGTCGAAATGATATGCAAACGAGATCGTCTCTGTTAACAGAGGAGCCAGATGTCATTGATTGGCTAGCAGTACTACTGCGACCATAGGGCAGCGTGGTTGGTCGTGTTCATCGGTTCTCTGGGCCGAAGTTTTGCTGCGCAGGTTCGAACGTAGATAACGACGGACAAGGGGGTAACGTGTGAGAGAGTCCGGCCTAGGCGCGTACGGCGGCGACAGCTATTAACCACAGCGAAGGAGATATCACAGGTCTCGCTTGCACGACCCCTGAATTTGTCTGCGAGTCGAGTCGAAGTGGTCGTTAACTAGCTGGTCTCCGCCTTCATCAGTGCCCAAGACCTTTCGCGAGCGCAGCGCAACTGAGGAGGTCGAGTCTGTGGAATCTGCACGAAGGTTGTCTGAGCCTCCAAGGAAAATCTTCGAGGGGCGCTCGAAGATTCCTTCTGGACGCTGCGGGTAGGCCAATGGTTCGAGCTGCCCAGATCAGCAGAGTCATGTGTCCGGTTGCGTGATCGGTTTCAGTCGAGGTTCATCCGACTCCGAACGACTATCTACGCTGATAGCGACGCTGGCCAATGTGTGCCTCTATCAGAATTGGGGTATCTTACGGTAGGCTAGAGTAGAGCAACCTATCGCATGAGTCCGCTCCACCGTTGCGTGCTCGTGTGGGCCTTACTCTGCCAAGGCAACTGGCCCTGGTGTGCAAACTTCTCGAACCGGTTGACTTGAAGTTACCCTACGAATGGGCTAGTCTACCCACATCATTGTCAATGGAGTCAAGTATTTTCAGGTCCAAACGTTGGAACAACCGAGTTCCCCCACCTCTCGTAACGGGGTCGCCTATGTCGGCGGCGCAGGTGATGGGTACTATTGGATTATCGGAAGTTGACAACATAAAGGTCAATTGCAATATCTAAGAAAGCTGCAATTACCTTCTGAAGGTGACAATTGACCAAGAACCCAAGTCGCGATACACGTCGGTCACGCTCGCGGGTAGTTGTCCTTGTTATGGGCACGTGCCTAATCGTGGGGGCACTGGCAGCTTGCGTCGGATTTACCAATGACGCGGTTCGACCACGAGCAGTTACCCGTAGCCACCGTGCGTCGAGCGACGTCTCGCCGACGCAGCCAGCCTCTTCGGTCCCGGGTGGTGAGGTCGGGGCTGCAGTCCAGGAGGCCGAGGCGAAGTTGCCGTCACAATGAGCCGATGTCACCCTTGTAACTGACCAAGGGATCAGCGTCAGCGACGGGAAATACACGGAATCCGCATCAGGTATTGGTGAGATGATGCGTAACTTCGAGGTACACAGTCTGGTTAGTCACTTTGGTCAAGAGCTAAAGACCTTGCCGTCAATGAGCGTATCGACGATTGAGACGACTGCCATTAAGTCAATCGAAAAGTCTTCAAGGTCCTATACATTACAGGCCGTTGCCAATGCTACGCTTAATGTGATGCTTCTGCAGTACGCGGCGACGACTAATCAATTGGTACTGTATTCCACCGCGCTCCAACAGGCACAAAGAAAACTACAGCGGTTACTTGGCAGCGGGTTCACCATCGCTGGCACTTCCTAGTGGTCAAACAGCGAAGCATAGCTTCATCTCTCGGGGAGCTGTCGAGGCTCTTCGCGATGGGCTAACAACCACAGAGAAGGGAAAATAAGATCGCCAAATACCTGTACGAGCCAAAGGGTTCTATCCATGACCAACATGTTGCTCCGGCTGCTTGGATTACGAAACATCTTGACAGTCTGCACCCGGTTGTAGTTGATAGTTTCGTTCCAATTGTACAGCTACCGAATGATCTCTCTTTTTTGTGTAGAGAGGTAGCATGGTTATTTATGCAGCTCTCTGGACATTTATAGCGATGTCGTAATCCTCATGATGCTAGCTTGTGGACCGTTTGGTGTTAAGTGATACTATGAACGGGTGGGTGTATCCAGATGAATGTCAATAGAGTCATTGTTTGTTGATTGGCAGGAGCTACGCGCCGCAAACGGTAATATTTATGTGCACCTTAAATGGAACGGCCCGAAGCACCGTGTTAAAGGCGGCGAGATTATCTGATGGCGCGACAACCTCAGGGATATCGTCTAGAAGATTAGGGGGGTTGTCCTCGTTCCATCGAGGCGAACATGGCGATACCTCCTTAACTGTTCTCATAACTTCGGAGCAACGACTCGCGTAATTCTGGACCTAAGGATTGCTGATCTGTGGACTAGGAGTCCGCGAAACTCTGGATCGTAGATTCTTCCAACTTCGAAACCTTGGTCTGGCTCTTTGTCGGATCACGGCCTACTGAGCTTTAGGAAACATGCTGTGATTTGGTTGCCCTGCCTGGACCGTTGTCGAACCCTGACGCCGATTGGGTGCGGGGTTCTCATACGGATACTTTGGTGGGCGCTAAGGGACTCGAACCCCTGACCTGCTGGTTGTAAGCCAGCCGCTCTAACCAACTGAGCTAAGCGCCCGCTAACGTCGTCTCATTCTACTGGTAGTTGCCCGGTTGGTCCGGCTGGCCGCCAAGTGCCTTGAGGATCTGACTGTTGCAGGCCGCAATCACCGTTCTGCGCTCACGGTCGAGTGTCGGTCGGGTGAGATCGGCTCCGTTGACGCGCACGACACCCCCTGCCTCTGTGAGAATCAACGCGGCGGCGAGGTAGTCCCAAACCGCGAGCCCGTCGGAGCAGTCGATGAAGCCGTCACCGCTGCCTTTGGATACCAGGCATATCTCGAGTGCAGCGGAGCCGAGTGCGCGCATCTGGGCCCAGCCGAGATGGTGTCGAGGGTAGCCATTGACGAAGACAACCGACCGTGCAAGTGAGACGGCTGAGGATGGGGCTATGGCTTTGCCGTTAAAGGCGGCACCCTGTCCTCGAACTGCCGTAAAAACTCCTTGGCCCCCTGATAGACGAACCACCGCGGCACTCGGGGTTCCAGATTGCAGAAGGCAGATGGCGCTCGTCCACAGCGGGATGTCGCGCGAGGCATTCGTTGAGCCGTCGATTGGATCCAGAACCGCGGTGATCGGAGACGCCTGGTCGAGCAGGCCAGACTCCTCTGAAAAGACGTTGACGCCCGCGTCGATCAAGATATGCAGGGCGGCATTGTCGGCGACCACATCACCGAAGTGTTGCCCGCGTAGTGCACCGGTCGCTGACCAGTCCGATGCTGCATTTACCGTGGATAGACAGGCCTCGGTTACACGTAGGCCAATGTCCAACTGTTGTTCTTGATTCCACTCCAAGGCCCCCATCCTACCAAGACTTTCCGTTGACCTCCAGTTAGCGGGATGGGTGTACAGAGAAGAAGCTCGACCAGTGCGCCACGGCTGGGAAGACGGCCCAGGCAAGCAGGACACCAATCACGATTGCTAAAATGATGCTGATCAGTCGGCCTTGTCGTCCGATTAGAGAGTGGTACCGCGTATATCTAAGGTCGTAGCCTGAGGTGCCGAAGGCTCTGCGGACATAGGCAAGTACGTGGAATACCATGAGCGCAAACCAGGCGACAAAGTCATCCCGATGGATGTTGAGCCAGAAGGCAGCGGTTGGCGTGTCTGGCCGTGCGTATACCAAGATGATGCCACTTGCCATCAGCACCACGGTGGTGATCACCAGGAGTGGCCCGATCACGCGAAGCAGAAGTTCAGGAGGGCCAGCATGCTTGAAGTCCGGGGCCCCCAGGTAGTACATCGCGAAACGGTAAGTGGCGACGATGATCTTGTAGGCCATGATCGGGAGGAGGATCATGCCCAGTACCACGTGAATCGATATCATCTGCCCGATGAAGACAATGGTTACACCCTCGATGGCGAGGCCGATGAAGAGGACTGAGCCCAGAAGAGCAAGGAGTCTGGCCACTGCCCGGACCCGACGAGACGAGGAGAGCTCCTCGGCCGGAACGGTCTCGGTGAAGACCGTATCAAAGACACGCTGCAGCAATGAAACCCTACCTTGATCCGCTTATACCGGTGACCGTCACTTGCAGCCGAAACTACTTCCACCATTGTACCGATGCAGGTTCAGCGAAGGGTCCCGTGTTCACTTGGACATAGTGGCTGAGAGGGTCTCGCTTCTTACAGGTGTCTTAGGGATGTGCAACAAAGGGGGCGGAATCAACTCCCGGCCTAGGTTACTTGGCGATACCTTCGTGCTGGAACCCCATCCGCGAAGCAAGTTCTCCCACGCCTCCCTCTTCGTTGGAGGCAACCAACGTTGTCCCCATCGCCAAGATGGCTGCATGGGCATTCTCGACGGTGAATGGATGTCCGACGGAGCGTAGCATCGGTAGGTCGTTGAGGTGATCACCTACGGCGACACAGTCTTCGAGTGCAATGCCAAGAATCTCAGCAGCCAAGCCAACGCCGAAACCTTTGTGCACTCCTTTGGGTAGGATCTCAACCCAGTCGGTAGATCCACTAATGAGCTGCACGCCTGTAAGTAGCCCATGGAGGGTCTCGATGAGCTCTTCAGCATGGGCATCGCGATGTCGACAGATCAGACGG
>JALCZJ010000044.1 GCA_022690815.1 Ferrimicrobium sp. | reverse complement strand
CCAACTCCGCGTTCTTTAGCTAGTGACAAGATCCGTGACACCGTCGCATGGGAGATCCCAAGCGATTGGGCGATCTCGTTACGATGCTTCTCAAGTTCATAGTGGAGGCGAATCACCTCCCTGACATAGTTCATCTGGAGTTCCCCACGTTCCTCTCTTCTTTGACACCTGTCGACCTCCTCGTGCAAGAGAACCCCCCTTTGGGATCCCATGGAGGAGTATGGTCGCTTGGTTGCATCTGCCCATCACTTCCAGGAGATGGAGTGCTCTAGTTCCAGGAGATAGAATTAGCGAGTTTCACGAGTTAGCGTTACTCGCTTCCAGAAGTTAGAGTTGAGGAGCTTCAGAAGTTACAGTTGACGGGTTTCACAAGATAGGCCCGTTATCAGCTCTGGCGACCAGCATCGTAGAGTTTGCGGGCCCGGGATGCACACTAGAATCGCTGGACAACCTGGTGAAGCGGTTGACGGCAGTGGAACTGACTGACATTCGAGTTGTGGCGCGCGCTTTTGGACTTTGGCGGTTCTGGCTTGCTGCTAGTATCGCCCTGGAACAGAGAGCCACGCGGTGGGCTAGACTGCGCTAGTTTGGCTCTGCCGCGGGGCTGAGACATCGAGTCGCACCTGTGTGCGCATGATGCAGCGAGAGAGGGTAATTCAAGCGTATGAGCGATATTTTTAAGGCCTACGATGTCCGAGGTGTGGTGCCTGATGAACTCAATGAAGAGTGGGCGCAAGCGATCGGGGCGGCCTTTGCCCAAGTCATAGGGACCGATCAAGTGATTCTTGGTTACGATATGCGGCTTTCGTCCGAGGTGCTTCGTGATGCACTGATTGATGGCTTTACTGGTGTCGGGGTCGATGTTCTTGATCTTGGTTTGGCCTCGACCGATCTGCTCTACTTTGCGAGCGGCAAGCTCGATCTTCCTGGTGTTATGATTACCGCCTCGCATAACCCAGGTAATTACAACGGCATCAAGTTTTGCCGGGCGGGTGCGAGCCCCGTTGGAGTCGAGAGTGGTCTCCGGGAGGTTCATGAGCTTGCCAATACGTTCCGAGCGTCGTCGGTTCCTGTCCACGCCGTCCGAGGCGTTCGCAAAGATCGACCCATGCTCGACGAGTACGTTGACCACGTGCGCTCCTTTGTCGATGTGACCAAGCTTCAAGGTATGCGCGTCGTCGCCGACACGGCAAACGGTATGGGCGGTTTGATCGTACCGCCGGTGTTTGACGGGCTTGGCGTTGGCCTCGAACTTCTTTACCCCGAGCTTGACGGCTCCTTCCCTAATCACCCTGCCGATCCCATCCAGCCAGAGAACCTGGTCGATCTCCGGGCCAAAGTGCTCTCTGTCGGTGCCGATGTTGGCTTGGCCTTCGATGGTGATGCCGATCGAGTCTTTCTCGTCGACGACAAGGCCGCCCCGATCTCGGGCTCAACGACTACGGCACTGATTGCCCGTCGCATTCTTGGCCGATTCCCTGGTGAGACAATCCTGTATAACCTGATCTGTTCGAAGGCGGTCCCCGAGGTGATTGAGGAGATGGGGGGCATTGCCATTCGGACGAGGGTAGGGCACTCGTTCATCAAGGCCGAGATGGCCCGTACGGGAGCCATCTTCGGTGGTGAGCACTCGGGGCACTACTACTTCAGAGACAACTACCGAGCTGACTCTGGCATGATCGCCGCCTTGACGGTGCTCGAGGAGATGGCAGTGCAGGGGTCATCGTTGTCAGAGCTTCGCAAGTCGCTTGAGCGCTACTCGGATTCGGGTGAGGTTAACACCAAGGTACAGAGTACGCAAGCGGTACTCACGTTTGTGGAGAATGCCTATCAGGGCCGTGCCCAGGTCGATCATCTCGATGGTTTGACGCTCGATTTTGGCGACTGGTGGTTTAACCTGCGACCATCGAATACCGAGCCGTTGTTGCGCCTCAACCTCGAGGCACCAACCGATGATGAGGTGTCGCGACGCTCCCACGAGGTGCTGGCGGTTGTGGCTAAGGCTGACTCGGGGGACGTGCGATGACCCTTCCTCCCGACTTTGTGGCCATTTTGGCTTGTCCAGTCGACCATGAGCCGCTGCTTTACCTCGAGGCGGAGGATGTGTTGTACAACCCCCGCCTCAAGCGCAAATATCGCATTGAAGACGACATCCCCGTTTTGTTGATCGAAGAGGCTGAGATCGTTGATGAAAGCGAGCACGTCAGATTGTTGGCGCTTCATGCGAGGCCTAACGCATCCAATCGCAATGGACTATCGACCGACGAGAGTAACGTAACGAGCAGCGATTCTATAAATCCCGCACGTGACGGACAAGGAGAGGACCACTAGGTGCCAGTTGATTCCCAAGGCATGTGGGAGGCGACTCGTGCACTCCCAGAGCAGATGGAGGCCGCGCTCGCAGCGGTCACGACGGTCTGTGACTTCCCGAACAAAGACCACATCGAACATGTGGTTGTCGTTGGCATGGGTGGAAGTGGTATCGCCGGTGACGTAGCCCTGGCAACGGCTGCCCCATTCATGTCGATACCTGTGACGATTGTCAAGGGTTATGAATTGCCGAGCTATGTCGGGAAGCACTCGCTTGTGATTGCGGTGTCGTTCTCAGGTAACACCGAAGAGACGCTCGAAGTCGTGTCCCACGCCATCGATCACGGCGCCAAATGTATCGCCGTCACCTCAGGCGGTGCTCTGGCCGATCTTATCGGAGAGCGCGGTGGGTGCGTGGTCGAGGTCGATGGCTCGATCCCGCAACCGAGGGCGGCCTTTGGTACACTCTCGGTGTCGGTGCTAGGAGTCCTCGACCAGGTTGGTCTGTTCGCGGGGGCGACCGGTTGGGTTAATCTGGCGATTGCACGCCTCAAAGAGCGCCGTCAAGAACTTGACGCCTCGGACTCAATTGCGACGAGCATTGCAACTTCGCTGCAAGGAACGATCCCATTGATCGTGTCATCGGGTCCCATCGGGCAGGTTGCCGCTATGCGATGGAAGGCACAGATCAACGAAAACGCCAAGGCACCGGCCTTTTATTCGGTCTATCCTGAGGCCTGTCATAACGAGCTTGCAGGTTTTGATGCCTACCCAACGATGCTTGAACGCGATCTGTCGATGGTCATCCTCCGTCACGACCACGAGCATCCGCAGATAGCCCGGCGCTATGAATATGCAACGACCAAGATCGGCTCCCGCCTCCGTTGCTGCATTGAGGTGCCAGGGCATGGGGTTGGCGAGCTAGCCAACTTGTTCGATCTCACCTTCGTCGGCGACTACGTGGCACTGTCGCTGGCCAGCGCCCTCGACGTCGATCCGGGACCGATCGCCATGCTCGATGGCGTGAAGCACTTTGTGGCCGGAACCGTAACTGAGTAACGGATTTCCGGCGCCGCGCTCCGGGGCTATCGAGCCGGTGTTGACGGGAGGGACCTGTGCCAACGACGCGGGCTCGGTTGCGATGAGGATTCGTGTTGACGATGCGCTGGTTTTGGGTCGTGCGCGTCGATCTCTTGGGGTGCTTGTTGGCTCAGGGTGGTCATCAGGTAGAGTAGAGGACACGATTAGCGTTGGATTGTAACATCAGTTCAGCGGCACGATCCACACGGTTGGCTAGCAAGTTAGAGATAAACACCAGAGAGGCACCAATATGGACTATGACATCAGTGACATCAGCCAGGCCGATGCAGGCCGCCAGCGCATCATGTGGGCCGATCGGCAGATGCCGGTTCTTGAGTCGATACGTGATCGATTCGCCAAGACAAAGCCACTCGCTGGTATGACGATTGCGGCGTGTCTTCATATCACCACTGAGACGGCCAACCTGCTTCGTACGCTTCAAGCTGGTGGTGCCCAGGTGGTCGCCGCTGCCTCGAATCCACTCTCGACCCAGGACGATGTGGCTGCGTCGCTGGTCAAGCATGACGGCATTGCAGTGTTCGCTCGCCGGGGCGAGGACACCGAGACGTATTATTCGCATATCGATGCTGTTCTCGACGCCAAGCCCCAGATCACGATGGACGATGGCTGTGACCTCGTGTCGCGGGTACATAGCCAACGACCCGACCAGGTGGCGAGTATCGTTGCTGGCACCGAAGAGACGACTACGGGTGTGATTCGTCTGCGGGCGATGGAACAGGCTGGCTCGTTGGGCTACCCGATCATCGCGGTCAACGATGCCAACACCAAGCACATGTTTGACAACCGCTATGGTACTGGTCAGTCAACGCTTGATGGCATCATTCGTGCCACCAATATCCTTCTCGCCGGCAAAGTGATCGTCGTCGCGGGCTACGGTTACTGCGGCAAGGGTGTCGCCTCGCGTGCACGCGGTCTCGGAGCTCAGGTAATTGTCACCGAGGTCCAGCCACTCCCAGCGCTTGAAGCCGTCATGGATGGATTTTCGGTCATGCCCATGGAAGAGGCGGCGCGAGTTGGTGATATCTTCATCACCGTGACGGGGAATCGAGATGTTCTCCGCCCAGAGCATTTTCGAGTAATGAAAGACGGAGCGGTTCTTGCGAACTCCGGGCACTTCGATGTCGAGATCGACCTAGCCGGATTGACTGCAATGACCACCGGTGAACGCCGGCGCATGGTTCGCCCCATGGTTGAAGAGTTTCTGGTCCGTGGAGATGATGGTAACGATCGGCGTGTGCAGGTCATCGCCGAAGGTCGACTGGTGAACCTCAGCGCTGCTGAAGGACATCCTGCATCGGTCATGGACATGAGTTTTGCTAACCAGGCATTGAGTGTGGAGTGGTTGGTAGCACAACGTGCGGAACTATCGCCGCGCGTCTATGACGTTCCACGAGACATCGACGCCTCTGTGGCTAAACTCAAGCTGGCTACCATGGGGACAACGATCGACGAACTCACGCCTGCACAGCGCGAATACTTGGCGTCATGGACGTCCGGGACACAATAGGTTCGGGTGGTGTCGAGGTATCGAGCGGTCCTGCACACACGAAATTGTGGACGACTGGTATCACCTGGAAGCCGGCGGAGCGAGGTTCTCGTGCAATCACAAGACCAGTTCCGGCTCCGATTTGCCGATACCGTCGATAACCGTGATCGATCAAGCGGTGCCCGAGGGGTGACGACGAATGGGTCGCGGGTGTGCTGCGCGCCAGTGCACAACGTTGTGTCAGTGCAGAGAGTTGAACAGTGTGAAGATGGCCGAAGAGTGAGGAGAATGAGGCGATGAAGGTTGAATATCGTTGCAAGGGTTGTGCGCTCAGTGATGAGCACAAGCAGCTGATCGAGGATCGAGTCCATCGGTTGAGCAAGTACCTCGGAGAGGTAGACCGGGCAGAGGTATTCTTAGAACGTTCATCGAACCCTGCACAGAGCGAAAAGGTTCACGCAGAGATCACGCTTCGGTTGGCCAAGACGGTGGCGAGGGCGAAGGGGTCGGCCGATGAGGAGATGGCAGCCTTCGATCGTGCTGAGCATAAGCTTGCCCATCAGCTTGAGAAGCTCAAGGGCCGCTTGCTAGCGCGGAGTCACCCGCACCATCGCGTCGACAAGGCGGTTGATCCATCGCAGCTCGACGAAGTGCCACAAATCGCTCGATCCAAGGCGTTTGAGCTCGAGGTGCTCGACCCGGAGACAGCGGCCGTACGGATGGAGTTGTTGTCGCACTCGTTCTATCTTTTCATCAATTCGCTGACCCAACGCTCAGCTGTCGTCTATCGACGCGGCGATGGCTCGGTTGGATTAATAGATCAGGCAGAGGTACTCGATCCCTCATAAGAGGTAGAGGCTAAACTGCATTAGTGCTTGAAGTCGCCGGGAGTTGACATGGGTTTAATCGATCGAGTTCTCAAAACTGGTGAAGGCAAGAAGGTGAAACGCCTTGCCGACGTCGTTCCCCTGATAAACGAGCTCGAACCTGAGTTCGAGGTACTCACCGACGCTGAGCTTCGGGCCAAGACCGATGAGTTTCGCGACCGGATCGAGGCGGGTGAGACCCTCGAGGACCTGCTGGTTGAGGCCTTTGCGACGGTTCGCGAAGCGTCCAAGCGGGCGATTGGTCAGCGTCATTTCGATGTGCAGCTCATGGGCGGTATGGCGTTGCATTTTGGCTGGATCGCTGAGATGAAGACCGGTGAGGGCAAGACGTTGGTGTCGACCCTGCCGGTGTATTTGAACGCGCTGATGGGCAAGGGTGTCCACGTCGTCACCGTCAACGAATACCTCACTGCGCGTGACTCTGCCTGGATGACCCAGATCTATGATCGGCTCGGCATCACCGTCGGTCGAGTCACCGCTGACATCAGTGATCCAAAACTAAAGCGCGAGGCTTACGCTCGAGATGTTACCTATGGCACCAACACCGAGCTTGGCTTTGACTACCTCCGTGACAACATGGCGACCACGCTCGATGACATGGTGCAACGGGGGCATGCCTACGCGATCATTGACGAGGTTGACTCAATCCTGGTCGACGAGGCGAGAACACCGTTGATTATCTCGGGTCCGTCATCGCAGTCGCCTGAGTTGTACTACAAGTTTGCCGGCGTAGTCCGCACGCTCAAGGAGGGTGTTGACTACGAGGTCGACGAGGAAAAAAAGATCGTCATGACCACCGAGGAGGGGATCGGTAAGGTCGAGAAGGCTCTAGGGATCGAGAATCTCTACGATATCTCGGCCATGGTCTATCTCCATCAGCTCAATCAGGCACTGCGAGCTAAGGACCTCTACAAGCGGGATAAGGACTACATCGTCGACAAGGGTGAGGTCAAGATTGTCGACGAGTTCACCGGTCGAATCCTTGAAGGCCGTCGTTGGTCCGATGGCCTTCATCAGGCGGTTGAGGCCAAGGAACGGGTGCGGATCCAGGAGGAGAACCACACGTGGGCGACGGTAACGTTGCAGAACTACTTCCGCCTCTACGAGAAGCTGGCCGGAATGACCGGTACCGCCGAGACTGAAGCTGCCGAGTTTGCCTCGACGTATGGTTTGACGGTGGTCCCGATTCCGACCAATCGACCGGTTGTCCGGGTCGATCAAGGCGATCTCATCTACAAGACTGAAGAGGCGAAGTTTAACGCCATCGTCGACGATATCGAGGCTCGCTTTGAACGTGGTCAGCCGGTGTTGGTAGGAACTATTTCGGTCGCCAAGTCCGAGCTGTTGTCCAAGCTGTTGAGTGCCCGCTCGGTTCCGCATGCCGTATTGAACGCTAAGCAACATGCCCTTGAGGCCGAGGTTGTTGCGCAGGCTGGCCGACTGCATGGGGTGACAGTGGCCACCAACATGGCTGGTCGTGGCGTTGACATCCTCCTTGGTGGCAACCCGGAGCGGCTCGCGCTTTCGGAGCTGTTCAATAACGGAGTTGACCCAGCGAGTGAAGAGGGCCAGCGCCACTTCGAAGAGGCGTTAGAGAAGTACCAGCAGATCTGTGCCGAAGAGGGAGACCAGGTACGACAGCTCGGTGGCCTCTATGTGATTGCATCGGAGCGTCACGAGTCACGCCGGATCGACAATCAGCTGCGCGGCCGTGCTGGTCGCCAAGGCGATCCAGGTGAGACCCGCTTTTACCTCTCGCTTGAGGATGAACTGATGCGACTCTTTGCCGGAGGCGGGGTCGTCAACTGGGTGATGGGCAAGGCCTTCCCCGAAGATCAACCAATCGAGGCCAAGACGGTTTCACGCGCCATCGAGCGTGCACAGGCCGCAGTCGAGGCCAAGAATGCCGATATCCGTAAGGATGTGCTCAAATACGACAAGGTCCTTGACGAACAGCGCAAGGTGATCTACGAGCGCCGACGTGAGATCCTCGCGGGCGAGGACCTTGAGAGCTTCACGGTTGCGTCGCTCGAGCGGGTGATCGACCGGCTCGTTGAGACCTATCTCCCTACGGAATACGAGGATAACTGGAACATTGAAGAGCTGCTGGAGCAGGTCGTGCTCTACTGGCCGACCGCCTTTGTCCCCGAGGATCTGCACCAGGCCACCACGAAGTCACAGGTGAGCGCGTCACTTCATGCTGAGGCACTTGAGTACTACCAGACCAAGTGCGCCAGCCTGCCGGTAGAGGCAGGCGAAGAGTCAGGTACCGCGGCTCGTGAAATTGAGCGACAGGTGTTGCTCTCGGTCGTGGACCAACACTGGCGTGAACATCTCATTGATATGGACTATCTGCGAGATGGGATCAACTTGCGTGCGATGGGGCAACAGGACCCACTGGTGGCCTGGCAACAAGAAGGATACGACATGTTCCAGGAGCTCATGAAGCGAATCGAGGATGACTATATCCGCTACGTTCTTCAGGTGCAGGTCGTTGGGCCAGAGATGCAGGGTATGGACCTCGGACAGGCCTCCTACTACGGGGCGACTGACCCCGGTGATGCCAGCCTGCTTGAGTCCTTTCAGGCAGCTCAAGTTGGACAGGCGAGCGCTGTCACGGTAGCTGAGCGACCGGTAACCGATGTCGAGGTGAACTCGCCGTTGGTCAAGTCCGACGAGGAGCGCGTTGGTCGAAACGACCCCTGCTACTGTGGCAGCGGTCTCAAGTACAAGCACTGCCACGGGAAGTGAGCGACGCAAGCGATCGCCTCGATGTGCTCGAGGCACGGCTTGAAGCTGCCAAGCGATACCTAAAGATCGATGATGCTGAGGTGCAGCTCGCTGAGCTTGAGGCCGAGATGGGAATGCCCGACTTTTGGTCTGATTCCGAGCGAGCGCAGTCGATCTCACGCCGCTACACCCAGCTCAAGGAGGATGTCTCGCTCCTTGATGCGATCCAAGGACGTATCGATGATGCTCGGGTTCAGGCCGAGTTCTTCGAACAGGGCGACCTCGAGTCAGGCCCAGAGCTCGAAGCGAGCCTGGCCTGGATTGGTTCAAAGCTGGCCCAGCTCGATATCCGTGCACTCTTGTCGGGAGAGTTCGATGAGGGTGATGCGATCGTCGAGATCCACGCCGGTGCCGGGGGCACGGACTCCCAGGACTGGGCAGAGATGATGTTACGCATGTATGAGCGCTATGCCAGCGATTCGGGTCTGAGCTATGAGCTTGACGAGGTTACACCGGGTGGTGAGGCGGGAATTTTGTCGGCCACCTTCATCGTCAAGGGGCGCTACGCCTATGGTCTCCTACAAGCTGAACGAGGAGTTCATCGGCTGGTGCGTATGTCCCCGTTCGACTCCCAACACCGTCGTCACACCAGCTTTGCGTCCTTCGATGTAACGCCGCTCATGGATGAGTCCTTCGAGGTCAACATCGACGACAAGGATCTTAGGATCGATACGTACCGATCTTCTGGGGCCGGTGGCCAGCATGTCAATGTGACCGACTCAGCGGTTCGTATCACCCACTTGCCCACGGGGATCGTCGTCTCCTGTCAGAACGAGCGATCCCAGCTCCAGAATAAATCGAAGGCGATGCAGATTCTGATCTCGAAGCTCGAGCAACGGCATCGAGACGAGTTTCGAGCCCAAATGAGCGCGATCGGTGGGCTTCAGTCCGAGGTGAGCTGGTCAAATCAGATTCGCTCGTATGTGCTCGCGCCCTATCAATTGGTCAAGGATCATCGCTCGGGGTACGAAGATCATAATGTCAGCGAGGTTCTTGACGGCAGGCTTGGCCCGTTTATCCAGGCGTTTCTTGAATGGAGACGATCAAATGATGCCGATTGAGACGCGGTGCAATCATTCGGGTGTTAGGATGTGTCGAGACGTCGAGGTCACCCCGCTGGGAGCGTGGCCGTGTTCGACACAAAGGAGTTCTTGAGTGATCAAGTTTGAGAATGTCTCCAAATCGTATTCCAAGGGCAGCCCGGCCGTACGGGACGTATCTTTTGAGATCGATCGAGGCGAGTTCGTGTTCTTGATCGGGTCATCCGGGTCTGGCAAGACAACCCTCATTCGACTGATGATTCGTGAGGAGAAGCCCGATGATGGGACTATCTGGGTGGCCGGCAAGAACCTGGTGACGATGCCGAACTGGAAGGTTCCGCATTTCCGCCGCAATGTAGGCGTCATTTTCCAGGACTTTCGCTTGCTGCCGAACAAGACCGTCGGCCAAAACGTAGCTTTCGCCCTCCAGGTGATCGGTAAGCCCAATCGGTTCATCGCCACGCAGGTGCCCCAAATCCTGCGCCTTGTGGGCCTCGAGGATAAGATCGATCGATTCCCCCATCAACTTTCCGGTGGTGAGCAGCAGCGTGTGGCAATCGCACGAGCCTTTGTGAATCGCCCGTTGATCCTATTGGCGGATGAGCCGACGGGAAACCTTGACCCGGAGACGAGCTGGGGAGTGATGAACCTCCTCGAGCGCATCAATCGGACCGGCACAGCGGTCGTCATGGCGACCCACGACGTGGGGATCGTGGACTCAATGCGTCGCCGTGTTATCGAGATCGACGATGGGCATCTGAGCCGTGATCAGGTTCGCGGTGTCTATGGGTTGGGTGTGTAGCTGACGATGTCGGTCAAGTATTTTGCTGCTGAAACGGGTACGAATCTCTGGCGCAACCGGCTGATGTCGCTTGCTGCTGTTTTCACCGTTGCGATCTCATTGTCGTTGGTTGGGTCAGCGCTGCTGATCAAGCAGGGCGTCTCTACCGCGACCGCAGAGTGGAAGGGCAATGTCCAACTCTTGGTTTTCCTCCAACCAAAGATCTCGCCGACTGAGTTCACCGCCGTTGAAGATCAGCTGCATCAACTCCCTGCGGTGAAGAGCTTCTCGTATGTGCCGCGAGCTCAAGCCTATTCCGATTTTCGACGCTTGCTGGCGAACCAGCCGGACCTCGTCAACGCGGTGCCTGAGTCCGCTGTTCCGACCTTTTTGCGAGTGTCGCTGGTGAACCCTGCTGAAACGAGAGCGGTGGCGGCGATCTTTGAGGGCCAACCAGGGGTAGATACGGTCAACGATAACTTCTCGGCGATCAACACCATCACCACCGTTTCGAATGTGGCACAGACGGTGATCTTGGCAGTGGCCATCATCCTGCTCGTCTCTGCAGCGGTGCTGATCCTTAATGTGATTCGCGTTGCCATCTTCTCGCGCCGTCGCGAGGTGGCGGTCATGCGGTTGGTGGGGGCAACCAATTCGTTTATTCAGATCCCCTTTATGCTTGAGGGTCTGGTACAGGGTCTCATTGGAGCCCTGGTGGCGACCGGGGTCGTCATCGCTGTGAAGTCGTTGATCGGCTATGCAATCGCCCACTTCAGGATGCATTTGCTAGAGGGCTTTGTCTTGACGAGCCACAACTTGATTGAGACCATTGTGGTCATCGTTATTGCCGGCGTTGTTGTTGGTACTCTTGGTTCCACTATCGCCGTTCGCCGTTTTCTTTCAGCTTAATTGACTGCCAAAGCGTATGCGGAGGGGTCATGGGCGTGGCACGTCCTGGTTTTGGGCGTCGTGATGGTTCCAAGGTGAGCGCCCAGAGTCGATCCTGAATCCAGCTTTGGATTGGGCGCGCCGTAAGCGGTGCTCACAGCTGGGTACCATCCCCGTACTCGCGATGATGACATGCCTAAAATGAATTTGTTGGTAACGATCAAGAGGCCACCCCCTTTGGGGTGGCCTCTTGTGCCGTGGAGGTGGCGGGAGTCGAACCCGCGTCCCTTGGCGCTTTCATGATTCTTCTCCGAGCGCAGTCGGGTATTAGATCGGTAGTGCTGTCACCCGACGGACCACACTATCGTTTTCTTGATTGATGTCCTCCAAGGGCCTCAAGACGAGCCTCTTGGAGTAAGCGTCTATTTATAACGCCCCATTCAGGTGTCGACGCGACCACCTGAGGGGACGTCACCGAGTTTTAAGCGGCGAGTGCGAACGAAGGTTCGGCATTTGTTTTGTTTTCCGGCTTTTTAAAGTGCCTCCGGAGAGCACTGCTCGCTTCTCTCACAAAGTCGTCCAAAGTCGAATCCGGTACACCCCCTTTCAAAGGGCATTCTAGTCGGTTCCAGGTGGTTGTCCTGATGGAGTTCGGCAACCCTTTGCACTGGGTCGATGACCCTTTGCACTGGGTCAGCGATACTGCGCATGGAGACGACGCATCTCCATGGCGGCGTCACGCTCTTGCAGTACGTGTCGCTTGTCGTAGGTTGTGCGACCACGGGCAAGGGCGAGTTCTACCTTAGCGAGGCCGTTCTTAAAGTAGACCGACAACGGAATCAACGCGAGGCGATCCTGTTCGAGTTTCCCGGTCAACCGGTCGATCTCGAATCGATGGAGGAGCAGTCGTCGCGTGCGTTCAGGACTGAACGCACCGAATCCGGTGGCCTGCGCGTAGCTGGCGATATTCATCTTGAGGAGCAACACCTCGCCGCCTTCGATCCGAGCATACGAGTCACGCAGCTGTACCCGGCCTGCACGAAGCGATTTGACCTCCCCGCCGACCAGTTCGATGCCAGCCTCGAAGGTCTCGAGAATTTCATAGTCGTGTCGAGCCCGACGGTTTTGGGCCACGACCCGGTTGCCGAAGTGGTTAGCGTCTTGCGTCTTCTTTTTCTTCGCGGTTCGTGGCATTCTTGATCACAATCTCATGGATAGGCTCATGGGTGGGATGGTCCGCTTGGTACGCTGGTCACAATGGTCCAGATGCCGGCTTCAACCAGGGATATCATCCTAGCACATTGCATAGCGCAGTACCCTCTTGAGGCCTGTGGCATGCTGCTCGGGGATCAAACCAGCATCCTTGAGGCCTACCCCTCACGCAATGAGGCGCGTTCCGCCCGTATCTTTGTCGTCGATCCAAGTGACGTTGCTAGGGCCCGCGAGCTAGCCGTCGCTCGAGGGCTGCACGTGGTTGGCGTCTACCATTCGCATACTAACTCAGAGGCCTTTCCATCGCCGACGGACGTTGCTCAGGCCCCCGATCCCAGGTGGTGGTACGTAGTCGTCTCACTGGCCCGCCCGCTGGCGGAGTTGCGGTGTTACGCCATTCGAGATGGAGTGGTCGAGGAGCTCGATATCTGGGCATCGACCGGCGAGGAGTCAGAAGACTCGCCGACAGATGATCTAGAGATGCGCAAGGGAGCTTCCGATGACTAAACCTTGGCTTGGTCGTGATCTGGTAGCGGAGGCCTCTTCGCACCTCGATGTGGGACGGGCTAGGTATTTTTTCGGGGCAGCTGACCGAGAGTTTTTGATGCACCGAAACTATCGCGCGTGGCATCGGTATGCGTTGGAGCCGAAATATCTTGACCGCCCCAAGCAGGTGACGACGTCGACGAAGTTTGGTTCCAGAGCGTTATCTACTCCGCTGACAATTGCACCCATCGCCTTCCAATCGCTCCTTGACCCGACGGGGGAGCCAGGGCTAGCGTTTGCGGCTGGGGTTGCCGGTGTTGGCTACACCATCTCTACTCGATCGAGTCGCCGATTGAGTGCGATCGCGGAGGCGTTCGCTCTGGGCCAACAGCTTGCGCCCGAGGAAATTGCTGGTCTTGACGAGCACCATCGGGCGCTGGTCGAACCCTGGCAACACCAACGCCGAGGCGAGCTGTGGCTACAAGTGTATCAAACCGAGAACCCAGGGTTTACCACCCAGCTCATCAAGGGCGCCGCCGGGTTCGGTGTGCGTGCTGGGGCACTGACGATCGACACGCCACATCTTGGGGCGCGCTATCACGACCAACGCAACAACTTCTCCCCAATGGATGCCCTGCGCCAGGTGCTTGACCCGGTCGATCAGGACGGCCCCGCGTTTGGTGATGGCTTCTCTCCTGCAGAGATCGAGCAGATTCGGGACCTCGATTTCGGCCGATTCATCGCCGAGTGCGATGCCGCTGGCCTGGATCCGATCGCCAAAGGCATCCTGTCCCTTCATGATCTCGGGGTGATTCGCCAGGCACGACCTGGGCGTGACCCGATCATCCCTTGGGTGTCGAACCATGGCGGACGCCAAAGCGACCTGGTTACGACCACAGCAGAGTCGCTTGCGCGGTTCGCCTCACAATCTCGCCAAGATGCGATGATCGTCGATGGTGGGATCGCTGATCCGACGGATGCATTGGTGGCGATCGCACTGGGCGCCAAGGTCGTGGCGCTCGGACGCCCGGTGATGGCGGCTTTTGCGCTGGGCGGGGTACTCGGTGCGATGCAGTACCTGATTGAGTTTCGCGACCAGCTCCTCTCGCAACTGACGATTCTCGGTTACGCCAGCCCTGATGCCCTTGCAACGGGTTCGTCGACCCGTATGCGCACTGTAGGCGATGATGGCTAACCTCATTGGGGCAGGGGATCGACGTTGCACTGCGACCACAACGCGGTCACCCGAACAATCGACGGTGGTTCAGTGTGGAGTTGTGGTGGATGATCCAGCATCCACAGGGGCAGCACCAACGGATTGGTCGAGGTCCGATGACCTGATTGGTCAAGAATCTGGCGATGAGGTTATCGCCGTCTTCGATTCGGGCTTTGGTGGCCTCAACATCCTCGAAGCGTTGGTTGATCTGTTGCCCGGCGAGCACTTCGTCTATCTTGGCGACTCCAAACGCTCGCCCTTTGGAGACCGAGAACCCGCGGAGGTGCTCGCGTTTTCGCTCGAAATCCTCGCCTACCTGAGGACCCACTATCGGCTGAAGTTGATCGTGGTAGCCTGCAACACCGCATCGGCGATTGCGCTCGATGCGTTGCGTGCCAACAGCGATGTTCCGGTCGTGGGTGTGATTGATGCGGCGGTTAGAGCCATCGGTCAAGCAACGAGCACCCGCAGGGTTGGGGTGGTTGGAACCGTTGCAACAATCCGGTCGGGCGTGTACCAGCGACGACTTGCCCATGAGACGGTGACGGCGATTGCGTGTCCAGGGTTGGTCCAGTACGTCGAGACTGGTGCAATCGATCACCCGAGTCTCTTGGAGCTGATGCGACACCTGCTCAAGCCCATGAGCAGCGCCGCCGTGGATACGGTGTTGCTTGCCTGCACACACTACCCCTATCTTGGCGCCCAGTTTCATGAGGTACTCGGCGACACCGTCACGTTGATTTCGAGTGCGGAGGAGACGGCCTTCGAGGTTCGAGAGCTGCTGATGAGGCCGGGGCAGGTGCAATCTACCCAGGGGGCGGTGCACGTTCTGTGCACAGGACCAGTTGAGGACTTTCAACGGATCGGGCGAAGGCTTTTCAACGGGACTTTAGACTCCATCGAGCACATTGAGCTGGGAGACCTCGCCGAAGCCGACCACCAATGGATGACGAACCAACCGGCCCAACCTGGGTCGAAGAAGCGACAGGAGTATGCCGATGACCAGGCGTCATGACCAACGAGAACCCTTCCAACTCCGAGATGTCGCACTGACGCTCGATTACACCGAGATGGCGCTCGCATCCTGCTTGATCGAAGTCGGTAAGACCAGGGTGATCTGTGCCGTCTCACTCGAGGATCGGGTGCCAGGCTGGCTGCGAGGCAAGGGATCGGGGTGGCTGACGGCTGAGTACTCGATGCTACCGTCAGCGACCCGCGAGCGCACGCCGCGAGAGGCTGTGAGAGGCAAGCAAGGTGGGAGAACCGTCGAGATCCAGCGACTGATCGGGCGAGCCTTGCGCTCGTCGGTCGACTTGAAGCGTCTTGGAGAGATGGAGCTGGTGGTGGACTGTGACGTCATCCAGGCTGACGGGGGTACTCGAACTGCATCCATTACCGGGGCATCGGTGGCGCTTCGTGTGGCGTTGATGCGTCTGGAGAAAGCCGGCAAGATTCGTTCAGGGGCGTTGATGAGCACCCTTGGTGCGGTCTCTGTCGGTATTGTCGAGGGGCAGCCGGTGCTCGATCTCGACTACCACGAGGACTCCTCAGCACAAGTCGACATGAATGTCGTGATGAATGGCGAGGGTGAATACGTGGAGATCCAGGGGTCAGCAGAGGGGGCGACGTTCTCAAAATCACACCTTGTCGATCTGCTTAAGCTGGCGGAGTCCGGTATCGGTACACTGATCGCTCTTGGTGATGAGGCGATCGCTGGCCTCGCCTAAGACCCTGGAGGACCGATGAACGTAATCGAAATCGGCCTTGTTACCAGCAATCTGAACAAGGTCGCCGAGATGCAACGTCTCCTGCCAGCCAATGTCACGTTGGTTCGCCTCGATCTCGGAGACGTTGAAGAGACCGGTGAAACCTTTGAAGAGAATGCCACGCTCAAGGCGATGGCAGGGCTCGCGCTTGCCCCGTTCGCCATCGGCGAGGACTCTGGTCTGATGGTTGACGCGTTGGGTGGAGCGCCGGGGGTCTACTCCAAGCGCTACGCCCCCTCTGACGCGTTGCGCATCGATCGGATGCTTGCCCAACTCGGCCCTCACGATGATCGTCGCGCCAAGTTTGTCACTGTCATCGCGCTGGCTCATCGCGAAGCGGAGACCAGGTTATTCCGTGGTGAGGTTGGGGGTCGGATCGCCAACGAGCCATGCGGGAGCGCCGGGTTCGGCTACGATCCCATCTTCATCCCCGACGAGGGTGATGGCCGTACGTTTGCACAGATGACGACGGACGAGAAGGGAAGCATCTCGCATCGGGGTCGGGCACTCAAGGCCTTGCTTGCCTACCTGGTCGCGCGCTTCGACGACTCGTGAGGAAGCGATTGCTCCTGGAGCGCCAGTTGATGGGCTCAAAACTGACAGTGCAGTAGCCGACAGTGGGGCAGCGCACGGGCACGCTACCGATACGGCTACGTTGATCACTCTTGAACATAGTTTGCCATCATGTCTCTAGAGCAAGGTCAGTACCTATTGGGTTGTGGCACAAGAGCTTAGAGTCCACTCAGTGACACTACACCGATGGGAAACAAAAGGACGTATTGATCCTCCTATGCACACCACAACGGGGGTACGCCCA
>JALCZJ010000043.1 GCA_022690815.1 Ferrimicrobium sp. | reverse complement strand
ACCTCTGCTCCGTCCATGGCGAGGGCATATCCGTTCTTGTTGGTAAGCTTTGCCCCCGAGCAGTCGAGCTGGCCACCGATGGTAGCCCCGAGAAGGCGAACCTCGCCATTTGCTCTGAACCCGTTCTTCAGGATGACACTCCCCTTCACCTCTGCTTCGTGCATGGAAAGGGCATATCCGTTCTTGTCCTTGTTGGTAAGCGTTGCCCTCGAGCAGTTGAGCTGGCCACCGATGGTAGCCCCGGGAAGGCGAACCTCGCCGTCTACAATGAGGTGGCGGAAGTCGGCCTCTTGGGAGACATGCAGATTGTTGGCGCTTATGGCGGAGCCCCGACGATTGCGGGGACCGATTTTTGCTTTACGTAGGAGCAGGTGGTGTTTCACCATTGCACCATTCATCACGAGCCCTGGCATGGTGCTCCGCCGTAGATCGAGAAGGTGGAGCTGGGCGCGGGCGAGGATTGGAGGTAGTTCAAATGAGCAACTAAGGAGCCTTAAAGGGGCAGTGATTGTGAGGTCTGAACAGTCAAACTGGCCTGTGATGTGGGCACCAATGAGGACCAACCCTTTGTCACCGTAGCTTCGTGAGCGCAGGATCTCCATGAGGGATGCTGCTGAGACCGGTGCCGGTCTATCGCCGGGACGTATGCGTGTTGGCTCCCCTGCCCGAGTGTTGTTGCCAATAGCCTCCTCAAGTGCGCTCTTTGTGCTAATCACAGGCCCCCCCCGTTTAGTCGCGACATTCATGCACCAAGGTTAGCATCGCTTGCCGCCATGCGTCGCTATGGACATGACAGAGCCAAAGATTGCTTCGCTTTCCTATGGTGACAGAGAGAATAAAGGGCGTCACAACCCCGATACCGTCACGGTCGTACCGCTTCTGTGCGGTACTGACCATCGGGGGTCCTTTGAGACCCGGTGGAACAGACGATCACCGGGCTCACGACTCAGCGATCAGCTCGCTCTACTTAGGGCGAGATCTCATCGAATTCGATACCGGTCACAACCAACAAGGCACACCAGCCTCCACACCTTGTCATCACGGTTGACAACCAACCAAGTCCCAGCACTCTCGCCCTATCCCAGGAATCCCATCAGGGAGCGTGCACCCGAGTCTCAGTATCAGTGTGGTCACGCTTGAGACGGCGTCTAACGGCAATGTCGATCAAAGTGATCGCCAAGCTGGTTAACTCGATAAATCGATCAAACCGTTATCCAAGTCCCAGATCGCATGGCAGCGACTCACTTGGTGATCTAGTGAGTGAGGATCGGGGTCGTGATCGATTGGTGCTCGCTGACGTTGGTCGCCACTGGCATGGTATCGGCGCCAATAGTTGACGCCAGTGAGCATCAGAGGTCTCGTTATCCCCGCCACAACACCTCATCGCCAACGATGAGGACAACAAGCGCAGTCCGGGTCACGCGAGCACGTCCCAAGAGTGAGACCAGCACCTACTCCTATGCCATAATACCAGATCAAGGCTGTTTTCTTCAGCAATGATCGAACACCGAGACCGACAACGCTCGCGCCCAGAACGCACAGTGGCGATGGATCCCCAACAGTAACTTAAGTCGACCCTGATCTTCGCCGAAGGATCCCTAGTTAAGTAGGGCTAAAGAATGGATTCGAATAAACCGACGTCAACTAGAAACCGTTGACCTGGGGGTCTGTCCTTAGCCCGTGACCGTCATGGTAAAGGAGGCTCTAGTGGGGTCGTCGCGGAAGAAACGCAGTAAAAAGGCTTTCAAGAAAAGCCAATCCCGCCCCGGAAAGGGGGCTTATGACGTTGCAGGAGTTAGCAAAAAGCTAGGAGTGTCAGAATCCACGGTTCGGCGAATGATTAACAGAAAGGAATTGCGAGTATCCCGCACGTGCGGAGAAAGCGGCCGCATTGTGATCAGTCGCAAGGCGCTCGATCAGTTCCTTGGTGATCGACCTCAGGATGAATAACACCTTGTAGTTGATCTGTTGACCATCGCCCATGAGTTAGACGCGCTTCGTGGCAGGATCTAACTCACGGACACACTGGCAGCAGCATCGGGGAGGGGGCCGCTGACTTCTCCTGGTCCTTACGAGTGGTCGGCTGTAACGCTCTTGCTCAGGCTACCCGGCGAATCGAGGCCTCCTGGGTACTTGTTGATGTCATTAATGACCCTTCTCATCGGGTACTATGAGCTAGCTTCTCTTACTCGTGCTGCTCCTGTCTTAGCTTTCTCGGGATCGATCTCCGCAAGTTGGGAAGCTATCAGCGAGTGGCCTAACGATCGGCGAATGACTGCTCCTTAGAGATGAGAGAGGTATCAAGGATGCCCGTCGCGTCTAGGGGATCATCAAGGTCACACGGCCTAGTCAATTGGTGCCAACACCTAAACCATGGGAGTTGGGACCGAACCCGCTCCCTGCTCGTAGAACACTCTGGTGCCTCCTGCCAGCCTTGCTGTAAACATCGCTGGCCCTAGCCATCAGACCCGGTTCGTTCATCCGGTTCTCAAGTGCACCGAGGCTGGTTGCAGTAGACCGTACACAACATTTGCACATACATCGAAGGCTCCGCACCGGGCGCACTGAACACGAATGATCAGCTACCACACAGGCCAACCCGTTGGGTCCGTGACCCGCAGTACTAAGGCTACGCAGGAACCGAGACAAGCCTTGCCCATGCTCCAAATCCCAAGCATGCATGGCCCAGTCAACGCATCGAAGAGTTAAGGGTGAGGCAGCGGCCGGAGTTGAGCGCCGCTTCTTGACTATTCTTCATGGGCAAACCAATACAACAGTCCACGACTGGGAAGTCCTGATCCGTGTGCACGACGAGTTGTTGCACGTCTTTGGTCTCTGTGAGGCTCCGCAGTAGGGTTGCGAAATGGGACTGGTCAATCCCCTGTGCAAACTTTTGAGTAACGAATATCTGTAGGTCACCGTTGGATGGCGCTTTGATATTAGTGAGATCAACAAAGGGGGGGAAGGACCTCTCGGCTGGTCGCGCCCTTGCAAGCCATAGGAGTGACCCCAACTAACTTTCACTTCACTCTCAGGGCCGAGCGTATGCTTTTCGGGCCCTATGTTCGTGCTAGGGGCACCCCGGGGATCAAGCTCTTTCTCAGCCCACGTGCGCAAAGACTCTACCACTTGCTTGGCTTGCTCATCGCGATACCATTGGGCGAAATCCTTGACGCAGTCGAATCCATCGAAACAGAGTTCTACTGCGGAACCAAGGTCAAGGCGTGTGAGCCGGTCCTTGACTTGCTCTGCACAGGGATCCACGATGATCACCTCGACCGTCCGTCCCTTGAGCGCCTCGATGATCATCCCGCTGGCAACGTGGTCCTCTGGCGGCATGGAATAGCCGATGATGATGAGACGCTTGGCCAGTGACAAAGCTGTTCGTGCTCGGTCCCATGACTTGCGAACCGCCGAGTTCGTGAGATAGAACGACTTGGTGGCTGTTTAAGGAACGATAAATCCTACCCGACCCGGCAAAGCCCATCGTCTGGCATCTGAGTCTTGTACAAAGGGCTTGCCAAATCCAGGGATAAGCCAACGTGCCATAGTAACACCGGTGGCGTCGTCGGGGTTCCAATACCACGAGAGGGAGCCATGTAGCTTGAGCAGACGCAGACTCTGAACAACTTGACCAGCACCCCAATAGGCGTTTGACACTAGCGCTCGAGGCGGGAGGTGATCCACGATATCGTCGCTGGTCACGAGCTGTCCAATGTTGCCTCCACTCCAATCCCCAAGACACAGGTCATCAACCAAACCTTGCACTACATTGTCATAGTTGAAACTCAGTATCGTCGCCTGGCGCGCATGAAGCACACTGTTGAGGTCGCCGAGCCAGCTGGGAAGTGCACCTTTAAAGGCCTGCTACTGTCGGCCCCCCATGACCTTTGCGATGGCGTCACTGACTCGCAAGAACAGCTGTCTGGCGTTGAGGTTCTCCGCAGCTGTGCGATAAGGCTGGTCTTCGCCTATTCGCCATAGCCATGCCTCGAATCCCTCGCTCTCCATGGGGCGTTCACCTTTGGGCACCTTGGCCTTATCAAGCGCGTCGTTGCCGAGCTCGTCAATGAACGGAAAGTGGCAGGCAACGGCCTTAGAAAAGCCTGCACCAAGCATCACGACATCATGCGCATCAAGTTCTTGTCCCAGCCAACTAATTTGCGTCCCCGACGTTGCTGACATGGCTCCAACGCTAGCGACCGCTTGGGCCATCAAACGCCATGGAGCGCAGTCCCCAGGCATAATGTACCTGCCTTCTGGCTGCCCACTTGGGATATCGCCGTTGGCGCTGGTCGGTCTGTGCGGCTGCCCTTGTAGTCCCAGGGCTACTTTGGGCAGAGCTTGGCCCAGACGCTGTTGCGTGAACACGGATCGCCTTCGCCTGGATCATGTGGGGTGTGTGCTCTGGTGCTCTTGATGAAGCCGTCGCCATGCGTCATTCAAGCACCGATTCGCGTCGATTGCAGCATCGGACATCCGGGTTGTATCTACGGCAATCCGAACAGCTGCGCGCGAGAGGTGGGTCTCAGCGTCGACGTGAATTTTGGGCTATGCATCCTCAAATCCCTGTGTCATGAACTTGAGCGTTGTCCCGTTTTCGTGCACAACCCTTACGATGTTGTCATCAAACCCTTCCTCATCGACGGCTTCGATCTCCAAATAGACGCGTACGCTGCCGGTCCGAGAAATAGAGCCAGTGAGGTGGGTAATCACCTCTTTGTAGATGTTCGATGCCTCGGATGATCGCAAGGGATCGAGCTCAACCCTGGCATGGTAGCGGCTTGGTTTCTTCGGTCTCGACCCGCTCAATGACTCCTGATTGGCCTCGCGAGGCTGGATTGGTGCGAGCGCTGGGGTGGCCGGGTCAGCTGGTAGCTGCTCCTTGATGAGATCGGGTCGCACGAGCATCCCTGGGTCACCAGGCGACAGTGAGATGCCCTGGCCCGCCTTCACGCCAACAAAGCGCTGCTTGACCTCATCCCAGGACTCCGCGTAGGCAAACGTATCTGTATCCCACATAAGATCGCTGGCTCCGCTCTCGATGGCTCGGAGTAAGACTTCGGAGCTCAGCAGCCGGGGTAGGTAGACATAGCTAGCAAAGTATTCCATCAACTCGCTAATCAAGATGGTTCCCTGCGGCCAGAGCGGGATCTCATCGAGAAGCCGACGAAGGACGTTGGCACCAAGGACCTGAATGATCTCATCTTCACGTTCTAGTCTGTTGACCACCTTGGCGACCAGGTCATCGTTGCCCCCGATCGTCGCACCGTGCTCTTGGATGCGCATCGTATCGCGTGGTTGTGGTTGATGAGGAACCAGGATCCATTTGAATGTCTCGCGAATCTGGGCGTTGGCTCGCTCATTGGCATCATCACGTTGAGCCAAGCATTGCTTGACTCTGGTGGGCGACAGATCAAGCTCCTCACGTTCGTTGTAAATCGACGTCCAGGCGAGATAGCGCGCAATACGCTCCATGAGGTCACGAAGTCGACTCTCGTCTGGCGCTAGGAACACCAGTGCATTGCGATAGCGTCGATTCGCATTCCCGCGCGACTGCAGAATCCGCTCCGCCTTCATGATGGCTTCACTCTGTCCGCCACCGGAGGGCCTGGCTGGCGCCTCGGGACCCAAGATTACCAAGCGGGTGTTTGGTTCATCAGCGATATCGGCTGGCCCACTAGGGAATACGTGAACCCTGATCGGTGCCGAGGAGTTACGTGCAATCTCGCGCATGCGGCGCGCAAGCTCCTCATGAGTCTTGTCGGGGTCACTAAGGATCTGCTCTATTCGTTCGTTGGCAAGCTGTGTTACCGTTGGCTGGACATCGAGCCAGTAGCGTCCGTCGTCTGCATTCAGGTAGGTCGATTGGTCAACGAGTCGCCGTAGGGCATCATCAACGAGTCCTACCCCTTCACCAGGCATGATAGAGCCAAGCTTGATCATCTTGAGATCAACCCCGTGACTATGAGAGTGTTGAGTAGCGGCGGTATCGAGGAAGAGCGTACGCATGACTCGTCTTGAAATCTGGTACCGGCCAAGACTTGTGACCTCGTTATCGATGAGTCGTGCTGTTGATCGCTCTGAGTCGACATCTCGGTCGATCACCGGGTTCCACTGGTCGGGGAGATAGTGAGTGAGCTCGGTGCGAACCGGCTCATTGTCAAGTGGGAGATGACATGGCAGAATAAGTGGGCTCTGGTCATTGTTTTCCCAAAGTGTGTGAATCACCGCCGCCATCAGTCGAAGCACGCCTCGGGTGCGTTGGAATCTGGGAAGTGTCGACCAGTCGCCATAGAGCCGGGCAAAGACCTCAGGGTGAATCGGATAGGCATCCTTGATCGCACGTTCGTAGGCCGCCTCTTTGGCAGTGTTTGGAAACTGCCCCCCCTCGTTTTGATAGAACTCGACAAAGGCGTGAGCGACCGCGTCTCGTTTCGGATATAGGTCGGTTGGGATCTGATCAAAGAGTCGACGCCGCACGATTGCAAAACTCTCATCCTGATTCGCCGGCCTCCAGTTTGAATCGATGCGGCCGAATACATTGCGGAGTCGCTCAAGAGCCCGTTGACCGAACTCGCCACCGACTTCGATATCGCTGTCTTGCGAGCCTTGGCCACCACCCGAATCCGAAGCTGGGAGTGAGACGACGAGGAGCACGTTAGGCACCGTGGTCACCGCCTCGGTGAGGGTCTGCGCAAAAGTGAACTGCGTCTCAAAACTCCCGCCCGCTAAGTCGGCATCTTCATGAAGTTGGCGAGCATAGGCAACCCACTCGTCGATCAAAATCACGGCGGGTCCGAAGTCGGCGAGAATGTCGTGCAACGCCTGTCCTGGACTCGTCGCATGCAAATCGTCAAGCGCTATGCGGTCATAAGCTTGCTTACCCCCCAACTGATAGGCAAGCTCACCCCAAAGGGTGCGTACCAAAGTGCCATCAGGCTTTTCGACCGGTGAGGCAGGAGATATCTTGTTGCCCACCAGAACCACTCTTCGTATGTTCTTTGGAAGTTCGTCGATCTCCGCCTTAGCCATAATTGCGTCGATGCCTGGTAACGAGCCAAGAGCGGCCCCCGAGGCCAATTGGTAGATGGCCAACATCGCGTGGGTCTTACCGCCCCCAAAGTTGGTCTGTAGTTGTACGACCGGATCACCGCCAAGACCGTTGAGACGTATCAAGGCGTTGGCAAGCAACCCGGTGAGTGACTCCGTCAGGTAGGTCCGCAAAAAGAACGCCTGGGGGTCCTGATACTCCTGTTCTGCCTCGCCCCGATAGACCTGCCAAAGATCTGCGGCGAACTCGGCATTTTTGAAGCTACCTCGCGCAACATCGTCGTGGGGAGTGATGATCTCGCGCCAAGGAGGCAGACCACTGGCCGCGTGAGCCATGGTCTTTGTCGTCTGGAGTCGTCGATGCGAGTTGCGTGCCTGCTCTTCATAGCGTAGGCGCATCAGCTCCTCTCGAGACCGCTCTACCTCGCTCGCCTGAGCTTCGGCAGATACGGCATTGAGCAGGCGCGCGATTGAATCGAGGGCTCGATAGGTGTCGTCGAACGAGAAGCTTTGCTGGTGAGCCCACCTATCTCTGATGGTGCGTAACTCCGACACAAGAGTTCGCTCCTCGTGCCCGAGAGTAGTGCGAAAGACGGAATTCCAACTATCCCACATCGCACGCAAGAGTCCCGCCGCATCCCACTCAGCGATTGGTCGGTCCATGTACAGCCGATCATTTTCGCGCCCGAGGCTGGTGACATCGAATCCACGCCTTTTCGCCTGGTTAATCTCACGCTCGACATAGGGACCAAGTCCTTGTTTGAGCATCTCTAGCGCGCTTGTTACTCGATCGTGGTTCGAGATCGACATCTACTCCTCCTCCAACATTAGAATTCGCTCTCGATCGAGATCTGACGATTCGTGTCACGACTCAATCGGGCGATCTCTTGCCAACTTTGAATCACGCTGTTGTACCAGAGAGCTTCACTAGCCCACCCTTTGCGCTCGGCCAACACATAGAGTCGATAGGCGAGCTCTCGTGCTGGCTCGCGGTAGTGATCAGGTACCTTGGCATAGAGCGAGGCGGCGGCTTGCTCCCCATCGTTCTCGAGTGCGCGAATGAGCTGGTGTAAGACCTCCCAGCTCGATAAGTGAGCGTCTCGTGTCGGATCCCAGTCGGGACTACATTCATGTGGCCGCAAGAGTCGGACCTTGCCCTGGTTGGCCTTCATGACACCACCCTCTACGAGTGAGCTAATGGACGTGTTTTTGGCCTTGGATAAGGTCTCACAACGTCCATAATCTCCAGCATCAAAGCCACACTCCTCGAACCAGGCGATGGCCAAGCGCTCTTGGGGCTCAAAGTCTCCTTCTTGTTTCGCAAGGGTCTCATCGAGTACCTGGTTTATCATCCCTAAGGCATCGCGGACCCGCAGCGGCCTTCCGTCTGGCATCTGCACCTCGGCAAATGAGGTAAAGATCGCCATCCCTGGGCCGATTGCTGCCTGGGCAAGGTCAACCGGCGCAATCGATGCCGCTTGGAGCTTTGCAAAGGCGCTTGGGAACTCGGCGCGGAGCTTGGCTAGAAAGTCAGAACGTGTGATGCGACGCGCAGTGGCGTCACGCCTTCGACAGACGAGAACGATTGAGGAGGCAAGGGCATTGGCGTTGCGACCAACGGAGCGCGTGGTGAGCTCGGTTCTCATCGGCCACGTACCGGTGATGGCAAAGCCAGCGCTCACCACTGCCTCCAAGAAGGTCTCCCAGCCGGTCGAGGTAGTTCCCGACTCACCATCGGTCTCTGACTGCTTAAGGGCATAATAGATCGTGATGGGAAACCCAGGATGGGAAAGCTCAGCCAGGCGATGCATCGCCTTGGTCATGCCGTCCATGAAGAACTCATTGGCTTTCTCCTTGGAACCGTGACGATACGGGGTGGCGATCAGCTCGTCGGTCTTTGGAACCGCGACGGTGGCAAAGAGATCTGGATAGATTTCAGAGAGATTGTGGCGCAGCCATACATAGAAGTAGTCAGACAGGTCGGCATAACCGATGTTGTCAAAATACGGTGGATCGGTCGAGACGATGGCATTGTGTGAAAGCATCTGGCTTTGGGCATCAGCCTGGTTGGCATGTCCATCCCCAACTCCAGGCGTGCGCTCAAGCGCCTTCCACGTCCAGTCGACCATAGCCATCCAGTTGCCGGTAGACCCAGAGAAGATGGCGGTCTCTGCATAATCCCAGTTCATCGGGATCGCTTGGCGGCTAAAGGTATTCCTCATCTTCTCACCCGGAGCATGCCACGTACAGATGCTCGACCAATAGTCGGCACACTTATCGATGACAAAACCAAGATAGGTGATGACAGCGTCGGCATAGGCACGCGCTCCACGCCCGCCATCATTAATCCCAACCTGGTCATTGGCCAAACCCGCGTCAATCGCATCGCGTTCGATCTCGTGGCTTAACTCCCCGAGCAGATCAGAAAAGGTCGTCAACGCCAAGAGTTGTCGTGGGGTAAAGAGCGAGGCGAAGGTGTCCATGCCATACAGCTGAACTCGGAAACCCAAAGCGAGTTCTGGTAGCTTTAGCTCTGGCTCCCATGCAGGTTTTGCCGTTCGCGCTAGGTCCTCAATTTCTTGCGTTGGAGAAAGATAGACCCGTCCGCGGGTCCCTTCACAGACAATCGCCATGAGCCGAGCCCCCATCCGACCAGCCTTACCCTCTGCTCGCAGGTACTCAAAGGGCATAGGGGCACCACTCAGGAGACAAGTTCCACCACCCGAGCGATTGATTGTCCCCTCTCGGGTGGGTTTACCCCCGACCCTCACCTCGAATTTATAACTTCGATGATCCTCCCCGATGACCGGTTCTACAGAGACCTCCTTGCCCTTTTTGGTGGAGATCGCAAACGATGAAGTCAGAGGCACATCAACGTCACGAAAGGCCGGATCGGGACTCTTGACTGTCCTTGCCCAGAGATAGGCGATTGGGACAAGGGATTGGCCTAAGTATTGTTTAAGATCTGGACGCTCATCGACCATCGCTTTCGTGATCTCGATCTCGGGATAGAAGGCGCCGATACGTTTCTTTGCCTCGTCTCGCATCCGAAGACCGTAGTAGCGCACGTCATCAACAAGACCTTGAGTACCGCGATATCTCCGGTTGAGCAGCCTCGTATCGGTTCGAGCCTCGGGGTTTACCGGGGGCTGACCCGCGAACTTTGGTGGGAGCTCGATCATTGCTTTATTGATGAGCACCGCGACAGGATTGAGGTCTGAGGCATAACTGGTGAGCCCTAAGCGCTGTGCCTCAAGCGGTATGGCACCACCACCTGCAAACGGATCATGAAAGACGGGCAACTTCGATGGGTCAAAGAGAGTCGAGGCCCTCGGGTGTTCGGCGTTAGCCTTGCACGTCAGTTCCCATGAACGCCTGATCTCGGCGCGCGCTTTGCCAAGGACCTCCTCCTTGGTAGTATTCTCCCAAACGACCAGCTCCTCGATGATACGAAACAGTCGTGCTCGCTCGACCTTCTGGGCCTCCTCGGTCGGGAAAAGGTCTGGATGACTCGATGGATCATCGACGAGTTGTGCAAACAAGACTGCCCGCGCCGTTGCAAGGGGTCGTCGCGCCCACCAGAGATGCAGCGTCGAGGGGTGACCATGGCGAATGGACTTCTCCCTTGCTGAGGCGGCATTGATGCTATCGAGTGGAATCGCCACCTCGATGAGCTTTTTTGGCGCAATAACTTGCTCCATCAGGTACCCCTTGTCAATGTATGCAAAACTAGCCCCGCTCGTGGCGGCACAGTGAATAGCCCTAGATGGCTATCCTCCTTCAATTACTATAGGACTAAGGTGCGACAGCTCACGGTCATGGTTGGCGCCATCGCCGCTATCAGAAGGTTCCAAAAACTGATGCCTACGCGAAATCCCAACGGAGCAGGGTGTGCAGTTGAGCCTGTGTGGGCACAAGATCGCGGAGTCATTGGCGATAGCGCCCATCGCAGAACGTGTCGCAACTGACTCCCAAGACGGTTACAAGCTTGGCACTTGGCTCATTGGGATCGAGCAAGATCATCCGCGGGTGATTGGCCAACAGGACTCGCTAGGACTGGCAGCGCGTCGCGCATGCAAGAGTTCGTTGACGAAGAGATTTCATCAACGTTCGAAAGACCAGTGAGCGGCCCCTTCAGCAAGGTCGCTAGCACGCTCTGGTTCATCATCGCTGGCGTAGTCCATGCCCATCCGACTAGCCATTGTCCTCGATGCCATTTGTGATTAACTCAGCCAGTGAGTAATTCACCGACTGGGCACCAAAGTCAGGAGCCGAGTGAAACGGCTGCTTGAGATACATTTCACTATGTGAGCCGTCTCCACGGAATGACACGATCCCAAGCACATAGCGACCAGGGTTGTTGAGGCTATAGAGGATCTCGTTCCTGGTCACGGTGATGGTATCTGAGTCCGCGGCTCGCCCCTTGACCTCAATGAAGCGGATTGACCCGGTCTGTTGGTCAACGCTCTCAATGTCGTAACCGAGACGTTCAAACTCAACGTCACGAGGCACATAACCAAGCGCGCGCTCTCGTTCCATGACAATGGCGCGAGCTCTTGCAGCAATCTCCATTCGATCAGCCACCACCGCTTGGCGTGTGCGATCACCAGCCAGGTCGTGCTCGCCATCTGTCTTGAGTTGGCGAACGAGACCGATCGGGGCGATCAAGACCGCGCCAGTCATGATGGATCCAAGTGGGACCACCTCGCGCTCATGTTCTAATAAATCAAGACGACGTTTTAGGCGCGCTGCCAAATCGTTGGCTCGTTTGCGGGCATTATCTGCGTTGATACGCGCGTTGACCTTGCCTCGATCCTCGTCCTCTCGAAGCTGATTCGCCCTGTGGTCCCAATAGGTGATCTCGCTTGTGAGCCGAGCCTTGACCGCACGTTCAGTGCGCTCAAGCAATGGCAGACGGATAGCCTCGACTTCTTCGACCGCCCTTGGGACAACCCGGCTGTTGGCATAGTCCAACACGATCTCGTGGAGCTCATCATCGATCCAGCGGGCCTGTTTGCTGCCAAGAAGATCGTCGAGGGTGGGGTCATCGGCTTGGAGCGGTCGATAGTCGAGATAGGGGGCGTAATTGACGTGGGTTAGGTGATGTGCCTCGTCTAATTCGATAAAGCTAAGACGCTTATCGATGACTCGTTGTTGGCCATTGGCAAGCACCTCCCCATCGACGATCGCATGCTCAACAGCGAACAGGACCCGCAAACTCTGACTCTCGTCGTTCTCGTCGACTAAGACGGTGCCTTGTCGAAGCAGGTCACGATCGGTCTCGAGCTCAAGGTCGATGACGCTTTGGAGCAGCGGATGCCCAGGAGCAAGAAAGGCCGCCTGGACGAGACCATCAGGAGCGATGAGATCCTTGTCGAAGGTGACGCGTTCGTAACGTGCAAGGACTGGTTCGCGGATACCTAGCTGACGATCTCGATTACGAATGCTCGCAGGCACATGGGTGATCTCATAGCGACCTGACTCTCGCTCGTAGATTGTCCCGCCAAGTTGGTGAAATGCCTCAAGGAAGAAGCTCTTAATGTAGCCCGGTTGAAGCTTGCGAATCTCGGCGCGCTCCATCGCCTCTCGAACTCGAAAGACACTTTCTTTGGTCAAGGCCTCAGTCGCGAGCGCCCGATCGAAAATGAGGGACTCAAGGTGGTGAACATCCAAGGCACTTTCGATAGTGGTCTTGAGACGAGCCTTGACGTCTGGCTGTTCGGAGTGGCGAATCGCGTCGATCAATAACTCGCGGAGATGGCGACCGTCGAAGTTTAACTTGCCCAGTACGTCAAAGACTTGGCCTCCAAGAGCCTCTCTGGCCTCTTGAAGCTTGTTCAACAGAAGCTGATAGACATCGCCCTCGCGTGTCTCACTCGCCACTAGGTTCCATAGGTAACACACCTCCCGTTGGCCAATACGGTGAATGCGACCAAAGCGTTGCTCGATTCGGTTTGGGTTCCAGGGGAGGTCGTAGTTCACCATGAGATGTGCCCGTTGGAGGTTGATGCCCTCACCAGCGGCATCGGTAGCAATCAGAACCTTAACGGTTGGGTCTTGCCCAAAGGCTTCTTGGGTCTTGGCTCGCTCTACGCGCCCGAGGCCGCCATGGATCGCAACGACCGCCTCGGGCTGGGCTAGGTAGGTGCCAACCCGCTCGACGAGGTAACGAAGAGTATCACGATGCTCAGTAAAGATGACTAGCTTGTCATTGCTCGGTTGATCAGGTCGAAAGAGTTGACCAAGCAGAGACGATAGTTCGCGCCATTTCGTGTCTTCTCTAGACGCTCGTACGCGCGAAGCCAAAGCCTGTAGTCGCTCTAGCATCTCAATTTCGGTTTTGAGTTCAAAGATGTTCCTAGCGGTTGTTGCCTGATCGAGCACCTCGGTGAGATCTTCATCAAATTCGGTATCGCCGAGATCTTCAAGATCCTCGATCTCCTCGGAGTCGATGAAATTGGATAGTTGCAGCGCCGTTGCTTGCTGTCCACGTTCAAGTAGCTCAAGCTCCCTTGCCCTTGACTGGAGTCGTTCCTTGCGGCGCTTGAGGCTCTGGTAGATCGCTTCTGGGGAAGAGGCGAGACGTCGTTGCAAGATCGTGAGGGCAAAACCAACTGCTCCCTTGCGCTTGCCATCACTCAAGGCATCAGCACGGTTGAACTGCTGGCGAACGTAGTCGGTGACTTGTTGATACAGGCTCGCCTCCAGATCAGAGAGCTGATATGAGACCGAGATCGCCTGACGTTCTGGAAACAGCGGTGTGTTGTCAAAGCGCACGAGTTGTTCCTTGATGGCTCGACGCATGAGGTAGCTGACATCTATGGCCCGTGTGCTATCGCGATAACCCCCCTCAAACTGGTCAGCATCAAGGAGAGCCAAGAAGAGCTGGAAGTCTTCATCCTTGCCGTTGTGGGGTGTAGCTGTGAGAAGCAACAAGTTGCGAGAACGCTGCGCGAGGAGCTGACCCAAGCGATAGCGCTTGGTGTATTTGACTTCTCCGCCAAAGTAGGTTGCCGAAAGTTTGTGGGCCTCATCAAAGATCACCAGATCCCAATCGGTTCCTGGTTCCTCGAGCATCTCTTGGATCTGATCAGCGCGAGCTAACTTATCGAGACGTGCAATGACAAGCGAATGTTCAACAAAATAGTTTCCACTCAGCGAAGCCTCAAACCCCTGATTGGTTGCGATCTCAAAAGGTAGTGAAAACTTGCTGGCGAGTTCATCTTGCCACTGTTCGGTCAGGGACCCAGGGGCGACGATCAGGCAACGCTCGACTACGCCTCGTGCCATCAGCTCCTTGATGAGGAGCCCTGACATGATGGTCTTACCAGCACCGGGATCGTCGGCAAGCAAGAACCGCAGCGGTTGACGAGGGATCATCTCTTCATAGACCGCAGTGATCTGGTGGGGGAGTGGCTCGATCATCGAGGCATTGACCGCCAAGTATGGATCAAACAGATGCGCAAGCTGGATGCGTTGGGCCTCGGCGACAAGGCGATAGCGCGCCCCATCGCCACTGAACTCTAAGGTACGGCCCCTTTCGACAAGGACAAGACGATCCTCATCGCTACGAAACAGCAATCGGCTCTCTAGGCGTCCATCATCGCGCCGATAAGCAAGATCGATGCAATCAGACCCATGCCATGTGACCTCGACAACGGTGACCTCCTCGTTACGTGTAAGTCCACCGACGCGGGTTCTGGGCTTCAGGTCTTCGAGACGGGGCATTGGAGACGAGCTTACCATCGAGCAGACCAGCCGAGACTGCACGCCTGCCTTTGAGCAGCTAGGAGACGGTGGGATGTTGGCAACGGTGATGTCTTCAAACTCTAGCTCCAGTTCAAGCCGACGGTAATCGGCCTGACGAACCTCGATATACGCCAGGCCGGGTGTAGCAAGTGCTGACTGCACAGCCTTAGACAGACGAAAACGTTGGGCCACCGCTTAGTAAAGAGAGCCTAACTGCATTAGTCTTCGGCGCCATAGCGACTGGACAAGTCCGACATGCTGAGACCCAAGTGGTCAACCGATTTCACGCATCCCCTCATTGTGGAGTGTGGCCTTGACACCTGCGGGGCGCCGTCGTCACATGCTGGGGATGGAGAACCTACAACACTTGCGTCGAGAACGCACAGTGACGATATCTGCCCAACTGATGTCAATGGCAATAAATAAAATAAATGACTTCAGTCAACCAGTATCGCGTCCGATGCTCTAGGCATGACTGGCACTCGCGAAAGACCTCGGAGTAACCTGATCAAATAACAAAGACACTGGCCTGGGGTTCATCTTTCCTTACCAACTAAAAGCTGGAATGATATCTAGTAAGGGAGGCCCCAATGACAGTAATCCAGCAGCAATCCGGTCCCGAAAGGAAGGTTTTTAGTGTTAAGGAGGCTAGCGAGGAGCTAGGCCTGTCAGAATCCACGGTTCGGCGAATGATTAGCGACAATAGATTGCGAGTATCCCGTACGTGCGGAGAAAGCGGCCGCATCGTGATCAGTCGCCAGGCGCTCGATGAGTTCCTTGGCGACCGACCTCGGATGACTAGCCCCTTGTAGTCGACCTGTTGGTCATCGCTGATGAGTTAGATTTGCTTGGTAGCAGGATCCAATTCAAGGGTACACAGGCACCGTAACGGATAGAAAGTCTCTGACTTCCTGGCCGCTTACGAGAGTTGGGCTGTAACGCTCTTGAGCGCGACGGTCCTACCTAGCCTAGCTAGCCTCAGAACGATCAACGGCCCACCGATTCCTGGCCGCTCTTGGCACGGGATGGCGGCTCATTTCCGAAGACCCTTATTAGCGCTATGGCACAAGTCCACAGCCTCAGGGGTGTCAGCAAGGGCCCGGAGCGGGGTTGATCGGTCGTTCCTGGCTAAGGCCCGCTAGGTGCGTCGCGGCGCAATATAGGCCGTGCCCGACTCTAGTTGCCTTAGCGGCCGTGAACACCTGTATCATGGCTCCTGCGTAGGCACTTAAAGGAGCTAGTGAAATGCGACGTCCTTGGACATTACGCTTACTGTTTGGGCGACGTTGTAGCGTTTGAAGCGGTCCAGTCTATGTCACTAATCGCCGATGGCGGTGCTACGTGGGATCGCGGAGACCGTGTGGATAACACTCAAATAAAATGCCTCATCCGGGCTAGAGGTAGCACACAACAGAGACTCCAAATTTATTCGATGCAGCGATCGCCCTAGACGTGGCCACACTACAGCGTGGGATATCTGCCATCGTATGCTAACCGAATGACCCGCTTTGCTATGGGTGCCCGAGTCGGGCACAAGATCTGACGCTTGCACAACAGTGTATAGGTGCTCGCCGTGTCACTTATCGACCCGCCCACTTGCCAACGGGAACCTTCCCACGAACACTCTGCAAACCCTGTCTTGAGCGAAGTATTGTCAGAGCATCCTCTGCCTGCCTCTAGCTCTTGTCCAGAAATTCATAGAGCGCCTGCTGAATTATAAGACGGTCCCGCCAGGGACGGTTAGGCAGGTCTTTCAAGTGGTGGCTACGTTCCTCAGCAGTGAGCATCGCGAGCTCCTTCATCTGTTTCCCTACCGGCAAGACGGTTTCCTCTAGGAACTTTGTGAGGCTCTCGATGTTATTCCTTTGTTGAGGTGATTGTAGAAGAGAAAGAAGCAAGGGGATTAGAAGTGCAAGGATTTCCGGATTGCCCTCTGACGCTCGGATGCCCCCAAAACCCAAGGCGTTTGCCTTGCCGTGGTAGGCGTCGGTGATCTTCGTCGCAGTCAAGAGGCCATCGAGTAACGTGGTACAAAGGTTGCGTGCCATCTCCAGCTCATCGTCTGGCGACGATTCTAGAACTGAGACGAGATGGCGCAAGTTTCCAAAGGTCTTGATCGACTCATTGACCTGTTCATAGGGAGCGTTTAGCCATCCCGGGTTCCCACCGATTGAACGACGGCCATGGTCAAGGCCAGTCATACGTTCCAGAGCTGGAGTGTAGGCCTCGAATGAAACCGCAACATCGTTATTGAGGCTTAAGCTGAGTAGCAGAGCAATTGCTTGGGTACGATCGTGTAGAGATTGTCGTGAGGATCGGATTCTGCCCTTTCCTCGCTTTTTAGCCAAGGTAAAGGCTAGGTCTTCGATTGCACTTAAGTCGGCGTCGTCGCCAGAGGCTTCTGCGGGTAGGCGCTTCTGGAGTTCCCGATCGAGTGTTGATCGCAACCCTTGTAGATAGGCGGTCATTGAAGCGCGCACCCAGGGTGATGTCAATGTCGTAGCTCTCGCACCAGAGGGCCACGCGGAGGGCATCTAGATTGCTCATCGTTTTTCGTAGCTGCAGTAACCTTTGGAGCTGTTGGGAAGCTTGGACAGGATATGTCCACATCGGCTTCTTGCCTGCCTGTCCTGAGCGCATTGGTCTGGGTAACAACCCTTCACTCCGCCAGAACTCTAAAGTACGGTGGGTGATCTTGGCGTCAAATGTATGCGCAATAGCTAGAAGATCGTCTCCCACAATTCTGTCCTGTGCCATCTGAATAATCCTCTCGCCAATTAGTACTCCCAGTAGCCGATCCCTTATCTTGCATTCCGTGGATCTGCATATCCAGCTGAGTACTACGAGATACTGCCTAGCAGCAGCGCGTGGCCAGTATCGTCGGGTGCCACCGGCGCCGATAGTCTGTTTCTCATGTAATGTCGTGGGTGCATTGGCCACTTTCAGG
>JALCZJ010000042.1 GCA_022690815.1 Ferrimicrobium sp. | reverse complement strand
GGACAGATTCGCCAGCGTCTCGTTCTTTACCTTGCCATCCTCGCGGTAGGAGCGCCGAAGGAGATGGGTCTCATAGATCTTGTCTTTGTGCTGGCGACGAGTAGTGGCAACATGCATGGCACCGCTACAGCGTTTCACGTGTTCTGGCCATCACAGCAATTTGATCCTGTCAAGGCACTCGTGTCTACACTTTCAGGCAGCCCTTATCTCTATACCCAGTTCACACGTGCTTTTGGGGGTAGAGGCCGTCGTAAGTTCGGTTTAGGCGAGGTAGCTGGCGATGATCGTTCCAACTTCGATCGGCTGGTCGTGGAGGACATCATGGGCAGCATCGGCGATCATGTGAACCTCGCAGCTTGGGAGGTGGCGAGCACGGTCGGCCATCTGGGCATAGGCGGTGTCTTGCTCCCCGTAGAGGTAGAGCAGCTGGGTCGTCGTGCGAGCGAGGTCGGCGGTGAGGTCCGGCTGTTGGCCGGTTCCATAGCTACGCAGAGCGGCACCGAGGCGCGCTGGATGGTTTCCCAATCGCAATCGAAGATCGGTTTCACTGAGTGCCCGCTGTCCAAAAAGTGGTGCTTGGTTCCACTCCTGCAGGAAGGCTACGAACTCGTGATTATCTACGCCCAATCCACCGGTGTACGGGATCCCTTCAAGCCGAGTGGCGAGGGCATCGTCACTAGCGATGCGCGCAGCACGGGCATCCTCATCTTGATAGCCCAGGTGGGCGGAGGCGACGACCGCGCGGCGGATGCGTTCAGGGTAACGCGATATGAACCACAAGCCAAGTCGTGCTCCCATCGAGTAACCGATGAGGTCGAGTTTGGCTGACTCGGTGGCTTGGGCTCCAATGGCGTCGAGTGCTGCGAAGAAGTTCATCGGGTCGTCGTCGGTGACCGGCGTTGCTCCATGCCCTGGGCAGTCGATGAACCAGATGCGTCGGTAGTGGGGGGCTAGGGGACCGACCAGGGCGTTCACCATGGCGAATCGGTTCTGGGTAAAACCATGGAGACAGATAACGTCGCCATCGGATGCACGGGTTTGCACCCGCAGTGCCGCTACCGTGGAGTTAAGGAGCGTGTGTGACAGCGTCAGTATCGACACCAGCGTCCTTTGGGGCGAACGTAGATCTTTTTGCCATTCTGTTGGACCAGCTTAACTGGCTGGGACTCCGGCGGGTGGTGCTGGCCCCTGGTTCACGATCGACACCCCTCGCCGTTGCGTTGGCGACCTCTCGGATGGAGGTGACCGTGTGCCTCGACGAACGGGGGGCTGCCTTCTTTGCCCTCGGTGTTACTCGCCGTACGGGAGAACCCGTCATGGTCGTCACGACGTCGGGAACGGCAAGCCTCGAGCTGGTACCGGCGGTTGCGGAGGCATCGCTGGCTGGGCTTCCCCTGTTGGCGGTAACCGCCGATCGGCCTGCTCGGCTCAAGGGGGTGGGTGCCCCTCAGACGCTCGATCAGTTCCAAGCCCTTGCAGGATTCGTCCGCACGACACTCGCCCTCGAGCTGGGGGATTCGCTTGGCAGGGGTGATCTTGCCTCGATTGCACGACAGCTCATGCTTGAACTCATCGGTGCTCCCGATGGACCAGGACCGGTCCATCTCAACCTCGGCATTGAGGAGCCTCTTCTTGGTGTCGTGACTCGCGGGCAGGAGCCAAGCGATCTTGATCGGGTCACGGAGGCGTCGTTGCGTGCCTCCCCCCAGAGGCCGATCGTTTCTCGACCAGCCCTTGCGCCACTCGATGCTGTGGTCGCGGCCCAGATCTTTGATCCACGACGATGTGGTTGGATACTCTTAGGTGGTGTCGGTGACGCGGGTGCTGGACTCATTCCAACCAATGAAGATCAGGCCGGCTCCGATCAGGCCAGCTCCGATCAGGCCAGCGTTGCCCTCGCAGCCCTCGCGCTCAGCGAGGGGCTGGGTTGGGAACTCATTGTGGATGCACGTAGTCAATTACCATCCGACCGTCAGGCCGTCATTCATCTTGAGAGCGTGGCTCGTGGCGACCTCGATCTTCCAGATCTGGCGGTGGTGATTGGGGATTTCCCGCTGGCTCGGAGTTCGATGGCGGCGTTGCGAGCGATCGCAGCGAACGGTGGCGAGGTGATCACGATGAACGACCGATTCATCGTCCGTGACCCTGGGCGATTCGTGACCGGTAGCTACGTAGTCAATGTGGAGGCGACGCTACGTCTGGCTATGGCGCGCCTTAAGAGTGATCGGTCGGGTGTCTCCGATCGCGCCGGTGCAAATCGGTCGGGCAAACTCGGGACCACGAGGCCCGCACCGTCTGAACTGGCAAGACTCGATCGACGCATCGATGGGCTAATCGAAGACTTTGTGCGCGAACACTCCGATACCGAGATCGCCTGTGCCCGCCGGCTCTATGGCCTCCTCGCCTGCCGTGAAAGCCTGTTTGTCTCTGCATCGATGCCGATCCGCTATCTCGATCACTTCCGTGGCTATCACAGGGATCCTCCCGTCGTCGGGATGAACCGGGGTGCCAACGGCATCGACGGCGTGATCGCCAGCTACTTAGGGTTCGCCCATGCCCAGCCGGAGGAGTTGGCGACGCTGCTCATCGGGGATCTTGCGACCCTCTATGATGTTGGCTCCCTCATCCATCTCCCTTGGCCCGAGAAGGGCCTCATCGTGGTGTTGGATAACCAGGGAGGTCTGATCTTCGATCAGGTCCCGCCGGCAGCGACGATCCCCGAAGCGGTGCAGACGGCCTATTTTGTCACGCCACCCCGTGTTCGACCGGCTGAGGTCTTGGCCGGCTTTGGCTTGGAGGTTGTCCAGCTCAAGCGAGCTGAGGAGCTCGACACTCTAATCGAGAGTGCGCGATCCGGAGCCTTTGTGGTTGCAGTCTTTGAAGGGACGCGGTCCATGAGTGATAGCTCGCTCGGTAGTCTTTACGCCAGGATCGACACCGATCTCCGACGGTACCGAGAGGCCACTGGAGAGAGATGAGGTCCATAGTGGGTGCAGGTCCATCGTGAGTGTAGGTTTAAAGCAAGTGACGACCTCCCCAACGCACGGCGCAGTCAATGACAACACCGCCAACAATAGAAACGACAAAAGGAGCTAATCAGCGTGGCACTCTATGAGGATCTCACCAAGCGAGGACTCATCAACCAAGTGAGTTCACCAGAGCTTGCGGACCGGGTCGATCACGACCGCCTCTCGCTGTACGTGGGGTTCGACCCGACTGCCGACTCGTTGCACCTTGGCAATCTCCTCGGACTGATGATGCTGCGCCGCTTCCAGCTCGCGGGCCATCGCCCCATCATGGTGGCCGGTGGTGGGACAGGGATGATCGGGGATCCCTCGGGCCGCTCGACCGAGCGAACCCTCCTCGACAACGAGACATTGACCCGCAATACCGAGGCGATCCGAGCCCAGCTCGAGCGCTTTATCGATTTTGAAGGGGCATCGGCTGGGATGGTAGTCGACAACCGTGAGTGGCTCTCTGAGCTGAATCTCATCGACTATCTCCGCGACTATGGCAAGCATTTCTCACTGGCGACGATGCTGGCCAAGGATTCGGTCAAGACCCGGTTGGGTAGCGATGGCATCTCGTATACTGAGTTCAGCTACATGGTGCTCCAATCCATCGACTTCTTGGAGTTGAACCAGCGCTTTGGGTGCACCCTTCAGCTCGGTGGCTCCGATCAATGGGGCAACATCACCGCCGGGATCGACCTGATCCGTCGAGTGAGCCAACGTGAAGCCTACGGCCTTACGTGGCCGCTGATCACCAAGGCTGATGGAACCAAGTTCGGTAAGTCGATCGGTGGGGCGATCTGGCTTGATCCTCGTCGGACCTCACCGTATGAGCTCTATCAGTTCCTCGTGCGCTCGGATGACTCCATGGTGATCTCCTATCTCAAGCAGTTCACCTTCCTCGATCTTGGCGAGATCGCCGAGCTCGAAGATGCCTTTGTTGCCCACCCGGAGCGCCGGGATCCCCACCAGCGCCTCGCCTTCGAGCTGGTCTCGCTGGTACATGGAGCCGATGAAGCCGAGCGCGCACACAAGGCGAGTCGTTCGCTTTTTACCGGCGAGCTTGAGTCGCTCGCGCCAGACCTCCTCGAGGAGGCGCTTGGCGAGGCTCCGACCCTCGAGATCGAGGCCAGCGCTTTTGAGGGGGGGATCGATCTGGTCGAACTCGTTGCACAGACTCCGCTGTTTGCATCCAAGTCACAGCTGCGGCGCATCTTGGCCCAGGGTGGCCTCTACCTGAACGGCGTGCCCCAGCGCGAGAGTATTCTCATCACCACCGAGCTGCTGGTCGACGGTCGCCTGATCGTGTTGCGTCGTGGGAAAAAGGACTACTGCCTCGTCCGGGTGATTGATTCATCGGTCGCGAGCGCATGACGCAGTCGGTCTCGATACTCGGCCAGCACGACCGATGAGCCGTAGCGCTGTCGAGGCCAGAGAAAGCCACGAAGGCCGTCTCCTCGCCGTCTGGGAATAACATGAACGTGGAGATGTGGTACCGACTGCGAGATGATGGTGTTAGCGAGGGTGAGAACCCCCTCTGCCTGATAGGCCTCCATCATCGCCCTAGCCGTCGCCTGGGTGTCGGTCATGACCAGTGCTGCGAGGTCGGGTGGCGCAACCAACAAGTGCTCCACATGGGTCCTCGGAACCACCAGGGCGTGCCCCAAGAAGACCGGAGCATGGTCGAGCAGTACCGCTGTGTCGGTATTGATGGCGACGACGTGGGGATCGTCAGGATTTGCGATCAGATCGCAGAACGGGCAGGACATGTCTGAGATTGTAGCGACGAGCGACGATGCCCAGTTGCGCAGCGCACTGTGGGCGATGACGTCGGGACTCTATTTGCTCAGCCTTTCAGATGGATCACGGACGCATCTCATGACGATCTCATTGGTCATGCAGGCTGCCAAGCATCCACGTAGGCTCGCGATGTCGATTGAAGAAGGCGCGATCGCGTTGGGGTTCCTGGCTCCGTTGAGTCCCGTCGGGCTTGTCTTGCTAGAGGCGTCCCAAGCTCCCTTGGCGCGCAAGTTTGCAAAGCCACCCGTGTTCGAAGACCAAGACGATACCCGCGCCAGTGGCGTTTCCATTGTTCGTCACGCTGAGTCGGGTTTGGTGATGCCATGCGATGCCCTTGGCATGCTGATTGGGAGGGTGTACTCGACCATAGCGCTGGAGAGCCATTGGCTCGTTGTCACTTCGGTCGATAGCATGGTCACAACGAAGACACCTTCGCAATGGACGAAGGTGCTGTCGATGTCGGATACTCGGATGCGCTACGGTGGCTAGCGACGGAGAAAAGGGGCAGTTTGGAGCGCTCTAGACGCTTTCGCGATGCGGTGGTTGGTGATGGACTCGGTGGCGACGGTGCTGACTCGACGATCAAGGAGGTGCTGACCCCGGATCTGAGGGCAGCGCTGGTTCATCGCGAGGGAATCCGACTGCGCTGGGTCGCCACCGATGCCGACCTCGCCCAGGTTGTCGAGGAGGCCAAGGCCACCGGTTCGGTTGCGGTTGACACCGAATTCCATCGCGAGCGTAGCTATTACCCCAAGCTTGCACTCGTTCAGATGCGGGTGGGGGACTTCATTTTTCTGATCGACCCACTGGAGCTCGATCTAAGCCCATTGGCCGAGATCTTCTTCGACGAGACCATTAAGTTTGTTTTCCACGCCAGTGAGCAGGATCTTGAGATTCTTGAACGCGCAGTGGGTGCTCGGCCGGTTCGACTCTTCGATACCCAAGTGGCTGCCGGTTTTCTCGGGATGAGCCACGCCTCACTCGGCGCACTTTTGCATCAGTTTCTCCAGGTGACCATTGCGAAGGGAGCCCGGCTCTCGGATTGGATGGCGCGACCACTCAGCCCTGAGCAGATCGATTACGCGGCGACCGACGTCCTGTATCTTGAAGAGCTTGAGCGTCGCATTGTGGTGGATCTTGAAGTACTGGGTCGAGGGACCTGGGCACTCGAGGAGATGGAGGCAGTCGTGCGTCGGCGCCGTTCCGAGACTCCTGTCGAGCTGGCCTGGACCCGCATCCGTGAGTGTCGCACGCTCGACGATGAGGGACAGCGTCGGGTTGCTGCACGGATTGCCGCTTGGCGTGAGGAGCAAGCCAGGGTCCGTGATGTGCCTGCACGATCAATTCTCTCAGATCTCGCCATCGCCTCGATCGCTCGCGCCAGACCACGGTCACGCTCCGAGTTTGAGCGCCTGCGCGGGGTCGATTCGCGTCGGATGGGTACGGAGACCATCGCTTGTCTTCTCGAGCTTGTCGCGAGTGACCAGCCGATTGGAACTGCAACGGCAGAGCTGGCGATTTCAGCAACTATGCGTCCAGAACTTGCTCCTATCGTCTTGCTTGCTGCCTCGGTTGTCCAGGCCACAGCCCTCGAGCTTGATCTTGACGCATCACTGATCGCTGCACGGGACGACATCGTTGATTTTGTCGTGCGTCGTCGTGGCGGGCTGTCGCGAGGTTGGCGCTATGAGGTGTGTGGAGCCGAGCTTGGCGCACTGCTCGCAGGTGAGCGCAGTGTTCAAGTCAGCGATGGTGAACGCCTCTTGATGGGGTTGTGTGACGCGATTTCCCAGTCACCTGAGGACGACCCGACCGGCTCTTCGATGCGCGACCGTTGATCGGATGAACCGACAGTCGGCGTCTCGAACCAGAGTCAACTGTGCGAACACACATCGGATCGTTTCTGCGCTTGGGCTGGTTTTGCAAACCGGTGATGAGATACTCACCGCTTGGGCCAGTGCGTGCTTGGTGCCACTTGTTAACCATCTGTATGTGCCCGCTAACTGGTAATCACCGGGCTCCAAAAGGACCCGGACGTGGGCAACCGAGTCGGCTTCGTCCGCCGGGCGTGCGATCTTGGCTCAGTACCGGGGGCGGCCCAATGCTCTGCCTCCGGGAGCCTAGCTCTCTGCCTCCGGGGAGCCTAGCTCTCTGCCTCCGGGGAGCCTAGCTCTCTGCCTCCGGGGAGCCTAGCTCTCTGCCTCGGAGGGCCGTAGATCGATGGTGAGCGTGAGGATTCCATCCTCGAGCTTGGCTACTGCATCGCCAATGACGGCATAGTCGAAGTAGTCGATCGACGCCTGTTCGACGAACTTTGCCCGTTCGCTCCCTTCTACCGGTGGAATGGGCCGAGACTTGACGGCCGCTGCTCGGCGCTGGAAGCGCTCGATCATCTCTTGTGGATCGAATGTGTCTGCCATCGATGCTCCTTCTTGGAATCGAACGTCTCTTGTTATGAACTCACCTTGGCCCGAATTCACCTTGGCCCGAATTCACCTTGGCCCGAATTCACCTTGTCCTGAACCAAAGGGTCTCGCTCCTCGTACGGTGTCTCGACACGTCGAGCTGGTTTGGCCGGACCGGGTCAACGTCGTCAACTCGGGATCAAACTATTGTTCCATCCTATTCTTGCTGCCGGCGAGTCCGTGATCTTGGTGTGCGTTGTGAACCTGCCAGGACCCGGGTCACCCGGACCCTCTTTGGTTGGGGCCTTCCCAACAGCCCGAACCCAACAGCCTGAACTCGATGACTCAAACCCGATAGCTACAACCTGGGGGCTCGCCTCCATTCACGACGCTGTTGGCCGATTTTCATGGTCAAGCCCCAGCCGGGCCGGCTTGCCGGGGCGGGGCTAGCGGCACAGACATGCCTTGTCTTGGAATCTATCCTAGCTGTCAGGCGTTTTGCCCTAGTAGCTGGAGATTCCCAAGGCAGGGATCGCTAAACTGGCTATTGGACGTGCGAGGAAAGATAATGGGTCTCGTCAGATTGAGTGGGAGCAGCGCGTGAAAAAGGGTCGTCATCGCCGGTACGAAGAGGCGCGAAAGGCAAAGCAGGGCATTCCCGTTCCACTCATTCGTTGTGAGGAATGCGGAGGCGATTCGGTTCATGGCCACGCCCAGTGGTGCATGGCCTACTTAGACGATGACGAGCTTCAGGCTGCGTCATCGACGTACGGGTACGACGACGATTCGGAGGAATGAGCCGTCACCGCTGCGTTCTTTACTACTACCTTCACTCAGCCGTCATCGGCGGTTCCGGGTGTCGTTGGGCAGTCACGTGATGCAGGTCAATCGGGTGTTGTCTTCCTTCATGGTTGGCGACGCGACCACAACGACTGGTCTCGTGTCATTCGAAGTCTCGATGACCGCATCTCCGTTTTAGCCCTTGACCTGCCGGGTTTTGGCGAGTCGGTTGCGCCTGCGATTGCGATCGGTAGCCAGGGTTATGCCGAGGCTGTTGCCGGCGTGATCCGTGTCTGGCGTCGCCAGGTCAACCTTGGCCGCATCGTCGTTGTCGGACACTCCTTTGGTGGCAGGGTGGCGATTGAGCTGGCTGGTGTCGTTGCTCCCGAGCTTGTCGATGAGGTCGTGCTCGTTGGTGTCCCAATCATCAAGCCAACCAATCAAGCCAAGTCGCCGTTTGCTTACCGGCTCGTGCGGGCATTGGCTGGCGCTGGCGTGGTCTCACAGGCTCGACTGGAGAAGGCACGCCATAAGTACGGATCGGATGACTACCGCAATGCCGACGGCATCATGCGTGAGATCTTTGTCAAGGTCGTTAATGAGGAGCATCTTGAAAGCCTCAAGAAGATCGAACGCCCAGTCAACATGCTGTGGGGTTCCCTCGACCAGGCGTGCCCGGTTGCGTTGGCTCGCCAAGCGGAGGCCGCGAACCCGCACGCGACGCTGCAGGTGCTCGATGGTGTCCATCATCTCGTGCCGATCGAGGATCCTGAGTCGATCGCCAACCTGATCGCTGCTAGAGTAGATGAGTCTTAGTCCGGGAGGTTGGCCGAAGCAATGGGGCGAGAGCTTGCCGTCGTAGTGGCCGTCGTGCTTGGGATTCTGGCCCAGGCTGGGGCAATCAAGTGGGTGCGTGTTGCCCAACGAGAGCACTACTTGCCAGGACGTATCGGGATCTTCTTTACCCTCTGGTATCGGGCGTCTTTTGTGAACCAGGCCTTGTTGGTGATCGGGTTCGTGCTGGTGGTCGGCGGTTTTGTCACCGCGCTCGGCACACTTGGCCACCTTATTGTTGCAGCCGTTCTCGTAATCTGTCTGGCGTTAGCTCCCGTTGGGCTTGGCTTTCGTGGACGCACCTCGAAACTCGCCCTGACCACCAGAGTGAAACGACTGTTGGTGACCATCGGGATTATCGATGTTGTCGCGACGCTGATCGGCTGGTTGGTCGGGTTCCCACTGGCTTTTGCGCTCGCGGCTGGCTACCTCGCGCCAGCGGTGGTCGAGCTGGCCCTGGTTGTGACCCAACCCCTTGAGGATCGATTCCTGCAACGCTACGTTGACGATGCGACCGAACGACTGCTACGGGTGCGACCACGCGTCGTTGGGATCACCGGCTCGTTCGGCAAGACGACGACCAAGAATTACTTGGCAACCCTGCTCGAAGGCTCGGTACGAGCCGTCGCCTCCCCGGCGTCCTTTAACAACCGAGGTGGCCTTGCCCGCGCGATCAACGAACGTCTGGTGCCTGGCACCGAGGTGTTTATCGCGGAGATGGGCACGTTTGGGCCCGGTGAGATCGCTGCACTCTGTGCGTGGGTTCCACCCGAGATTGCGGTCATCACCGCACTTGGTCCCGTCCATCTCGAGCGCTTCGGCTCCGAGGCCTCGATCCTCCGTGCCAAGCTTGAGATTACCGAGCAAGCCTCGGTGGTGATCATAAACGTCGACTACCCACGGCTGGCGTTGGCAGCAAAGGCGCTTGCTGGGAGCGCCACCCAACGCCGAATCATCAAAGTCTCGTCCATCGCACTCGATGTTGATGTGACGGTAAAACCCAACGAAGAGGGCGAGCTGGTGATCTATCTGGCCGGTTCGAAGTTGACCAAGATCGAGGCCGGTGATATCGCGCCCACGAACCTCGCTTGTGCGATAGCGGCTGCTCTCGAGTGCGGTGTCACGCCCAAGGCGATCGGAGATCGACTCGGGTTGGTGACGTCACCAGCGAATCGTTTGGTCACGGCGGTTGTGCCCGAAAGCGGTATCGAGGTGCTCGACGATACCTACAACTCCAATCCGGCCGGGGCCCGTAGGGCTCTTGCAGCGCTTGAACGGCGAGGGTCTGAGACCGCGACCAAGTTCGTCGTGACGCCAGGGATGGTTGAGCTGGGTAAGCGACAATATCCTGAGAATTACTCGCTCGGCAAAGCGGTCGGTGTGGTTGCTCATCAGCTCATCGTTGTCGGGGCGACGAACCGGGCGGCGTTGGTCGGGGGAGCTGCTGAGGCCCAGGCGGAGTCGACGCAGAGTCGATTGGCGACCGTGATTACCGTCAAGGATCGAGCAAGCGCGATTGCCCACGTGAAACGTAGTGCCAAGGCCGGTGATGTTGTCCTCTATGAGAACGACTTGCCTGATCATTATCCGTAGCTAGAGTTGAATTCGGTCTTTGTGGTCGGACGTTATCGTGGATGCTCCTTACCTGGGGGTTCTCCAGCAAGGTAGGTCTCCTTGGTTGTGGGTGATCGTGCTAGGTGTCGCTCACTCGTGTTTGGTCATCGACTTGCGCCAAGCTGTCGGGTGGGTGTTGTGCGAGTGATGGAGCTAAGAACCCCCCATCGTTTTGAAGAGAGGCGTGCCGTGCCCACAAGTTCGTGCGATGAGAAGGCTCGAAGGTCGACGCGATGTGGTGATTGGTGCAAGGCAAGTGGCCCAGATCCGAAGCGGTTCTGCCCCTGCGGAGGATAAGCCGATTATTCTGCGTTGGAATGATCCACTGCAAGGTTCCTGGCGCAGACGTGCCCGTGGATCTGGGCGGTAGGCGCCACTATCGTTCGGCGTTGTCAACCATGGCGTACTGGGTTCACCGGGTGACGAGGCCTCCTCAATCCAGCCCGCCTCGATTAGCTACTGCTCCGATGCAGGAAGGTGTCGTGAATCGACAATGGTCTGTTTCGGCTCGGTGCGAGCGACATGATAAAGTTATTGCGTTAGGCCGTTATGAAAGCTACTGGCGCTCGCAGTGAGTTGACGGTGTTGCTCGTCGGCGAGAACAGTGGTTAGCATAACGAGCAAGAAGGTCGGTGATCGAGCCGACAACACAGTCGAAGTTTGCTCGACCGTCTCGCGTTGACGGTCGTGGGATGAGTGGAGTTGTTATGGAGATGATGACCGCGGTTCTCTTTGGAGGACCCTCACCTGAACACGATATCTCGATTCTCACCGGCCTCCAGGCGGCTCGTGCATTGGTACAAGGCCCAGGATCGGTCGTTGGGATCTACTGGTCAAAGACCGGTGAATTTTTCCGTGTACCCCCCACGCTCGAGGCGCCAGCGTTTGCTCAAGGGGTGCCCGCAGGTGCCGAGCCATTGATGCTCATGAGCGGCCTTAAGGCCGGATTTGGAAGCCTGAGTTCTGGGTTGCGTCCAAAGCTGGAGTTGCTACCCATAGAGGTGGTCGTCAACTGTTGTCATGGTGGCCCAGGAGAGGATGGAGCCATCCAAGCAGCTATGGATCTTGCTGGGTTGCGCTACACCGGTCCGTCGGCGGCGACCGCAGCGCTCGGCATGGACAAGCTGAGTTTTGCCGCGCTGGCGTCGGCGGCTGGCCTTCCTGCATTGCCGAGGGCGACCGCTGAGGGAGAGATCGGTTTTGATGGGCCCTACATCGTCAAGCCACGTTATGGTGGCTCTTCGATCGGTATCGAGGTCGTGCGCGACCTTGCAACGCTGAGAGAGCGGGTCCGTAGCTCGGTGCATTTGCGCGACGGAGCGGTCGTTGAGCCGTTTCGAGAGGATCTTTACGACTTGCAGATCGCCGTTCGAAGCTATCCTCGGCTCACCCTCTCTGCCATCGAGCGACCCAAGCGCTCGGAGAAGACGGCTTCGATTCTGAGCTACTCGGATAAGTACCAGCCGGGCACCGGGATGGCATCAGCCCCACGAGAGTTGCCCGCGCTGATCAAGCCGGAGCTTGCCGATCAGATTCGCGACATTGCGACACGAACGGCTACACTGATACAGGCACGTGGGGTTGCAAGGATCGATTTCCTCGCCAACGATGCCGGCGAGCTCTTCTTGAACGAGGTCAATACCATCCCTGGGTCGCTCTCGCATTACCTTTTCATCGAGCCCAAGGAGACGCTGGCAGAGCAGTTGGCCAATGACGTTGCTGAGGCGCGCGAGCGCCCAACCTATCTACCGGTGACCCAAGGGGCCGATGGTAGCGTACTCCAGTCGGCGGCCACCATCGCTCAGAAGCTCGCCTAGGTGCCATCGATGGCTGCACCCGAGCCGATGACCCCAAGCCTGGGGCAGCTCTCTGGCCGCACGCAGCGGGTGGTTGGCGCCATGCTCGATCCGGACGAGCGGCTCGTCGCGGTTATTCATCCCCACTGGTGGTTGGTGTTAGGACCAGCGGCGACGTTCGTGGCAGCCAGTGTGATCGCCATCGTTTTGACGACCTTTAACTACGCGCTGTTGAGCTTGTTGGGTCTTATTATTTTGGCCGTGGCGGTCGTCAACATGGTGTTTCGTGGTTTGCAGTGGTACGTGGAGATGTTGGTGGTGACCGATCGGCGGGTGCGCTTCTCTCGCGGGGTGCTGTTGCGTCGTACCAGCGAGATCCCGCTTCGTCACGTCAACGACATCACGACCGAGCAGGGTATCATCGGGCGCATGCTGCACTTCGGTCGCCTGAAGATCGACTCCGGTAATGCACTCGGTGACGAGCTGGTGACCTTCATCCCGAACCCGGTGCGACTCCGTCAGCTCTTGGCTGGCCTCGAAGATCGTCAACGTTTTGGTGGGGCACCACCCGTCGTGAACTCGGGAGAGGGGAGCGATCGGTTGAGCCGGCTCGAGCGCCTGGCGATTCTTCACGCTGGTGGATTTCTTAGTCTGCAGGAGTTTGAACAAGCAAAGGCCTCGCTCTTGCGCGAGACCGAAGACGATCCAAGGAGTACGATGTGATAGCGTCTGAGCCTGCACGTCAGGCTCTTGCGAGCCGCTGGTCGAGCAACCTGGCAGATTGGGCTATTCCCCAAGAGGTCCTTGCGTCAGCACCTGAGTCTCCGTGGTCCTTTGACCCAAACGCCTTTCGACCCCGGATGGATGAGACCCTCAACCATACCCAACATGCGATTCTTGCACTGCTTGATCGCTCCAGCGACCGCAGTGTTCTCGACGTCGGAGCGGGAGCGGGGGCTGGTGTGTTGCCGATCGCCCCCTCGGTACACTCGCTGTTGGCGCTCGATCAGAATGCGGCCATGCTCGAGGTGCTTGCACTCGAGAGCGAAGCGGTGCCAGAGATGATCGTTGAGACGCGAGTTGGGGACTTCTTCGACCTCGAGCCAGGGCTCGGGCGATACGACGTCGTCACCTCGCAGAATGTTATCTACAACATCGATGATCTTTTTGGCTTTTTGACGGGACTGCTCAATCACGCTCGAGTGGGTGTGGTTCTAGAGATGACGCTGCACCATCCCCATTATGGCCTCAGCCTCCTGTGGCAGCGGTTTCATCAAATCGAACGGCCCTCAACACCGAGTGCTGCCGACGTGATTGAGGCCCTCGAGATGCTCGGGGTGACGCCACGTGTTCTGGTTGGTCCATCGCTTGCGCGTGTTGAGGACCCGGCCCGGCGGATCATCTCTGTCCGACGCAGGCTCTGCCTAGGACCTGATGATGACCCGCGCATTCAGGCAGCGCTCGCGGAGGGTCTGACCCTGGCGAATCCTGCCGTGACGCTGGTCTGTGAGCTCGGCGATGCCTGAGCTGCGCAAGATCGCGCTCTGGCACGAGCTCTATGGAGCCGAGGATGCTCCCGCCGTCGTCATGATCCATGGCCTTGGTGGGCAATTGACCGACTGGCCCAAGTCGTCGATTGACGTCCTGGTCTCGGCCGGTTTTCGGGTGTTGATCTACGATCAGCGTGATAGCGGGCGTTCAACACATCTCAGTGAGGCTGGTGCTCCGGACATCCTCTCGATCTCCATCGGTAGGCACGAGCTCGCTCCCTACACCTTGGCGGATATGGCCGACGACCTGTTGGAGCTGCTCGATCAACTTGGGATCGATCGTGTGCATCTTGTCGGCGTCTCGATGGGTGCGATGGTGGCCCAACAGTTCCTCCTTGCCCAACCAACGCGCGTGCGTTCAATCGTTTCGATGCTCGGAACCACCGGTCGTAGGGGTGTCGGCGGCCCGAGTGAGCTTGCACTGGCGGCGTTGCTGAACCCAAATCCTGCTGAACCGCTCGAGGTGGTGGTTGCGTGCCCACGCTCAGCCACAGAGCGACAGGCGATTCTGGATCGCATCTCCCGTGGTGCTGAGCGACTCGCCGCGGCTGGGACCGACGATCCGTATGCGAGCGTCCGTCAGCTTGGGGCCATCCTTGCCTCTGGGGACCGCTCCTCGGCGTTGGCGGCCCTCGATGGCTTGCCCGCGTTGGTGGTGCACGGGACGATCGATCCACTGGTAGACGTCTCGGGTGGTTTTGATACCTTCCGTGTCTTAAAGGAAGCACGCCTGCTGCTCTTCGGTGGGCTCGGTCATGATCTGCCCACATGGTGCTGGGATAGGCTGGCTCCAGAGCTGTTGACGACGATTCAAAGGGCAAAGGACTAACGCAGGTGGGACCACTCCAAGGTATCAGAGTTATCGAGATGGCGGGCATCGGCCCAGCACCCTTCGCTGGTATGGTGCTGGCCGACCTTGGTGCCACGGTCATTCGGATCGACCCACCCAAGCGTCCTGGGATCGGTGCCGACCTCATGGGGAGGGGAAAACGAGCGATCGCCATCGATGCGAAAAAGCCTGGTGCGACCGAGGTCATCATGCAAATTATCGATCGCTCATCGATCCTCATTGAGGGATTTCGTCCAGGCGTGATGGAGCGCTTGGGTTTGGGCCCGGCTGAGGTGATGGCGCACAACCCCCGGATTGTCTACGGGCGGATGACCGGCTGGGGCCAGGATGGGCCGAAGGCAGCCCACTCAGGCCATGACATCAACTACATCTCCATGGCTGGCGTGCTCGGCTCCGTCGGGGATGAGTCGCGCGGTCCTGCGATCCCGCTGAACCTGGTCGGGGACTTTGGTGGAGGCGGGATGTTGCTCGTGGCTGGCGTGCTGGCGGCGCTCATCGAGTCGCATCGAACCGGACAAGGTCAAGTGGTTGATGCTGCCATGGTCGATGGGTCGTTGTTGTTGATGACCATGATTTACTCCATGTTCCAAGAGGGGCAGTGGTCCAATCCCGCTGGCCGCAATCTTCTCGATGGGGGAGCGCCCTTCTACCGAACCTATCGGACGGCGGATGATCGTTGGATGGCTGTAGGTGCGCTTGAGCCCCAGTTCTTCGACGAGCTCGTCACCCGTCTTGGTCTCGGAGACCGATTCAATGCTCAGAACCAGTACGATCATCGTCTCTGGCCCGAGATGCAGGTCGCCTTTGAGACGAAGTTTCTTGGCCGCAACCGAGCTGCGTGGGAGCAGATCTTTCAAGACTCTGACGCGTGCGTCACCCCTGTCTTGACTATGGCCGAATCCTTGCGGCACCCCTTCCACGAGGCCCGCTCGAGTTTCCAGGCGGTGGGTTCCATGACCCAGCCTGCCCCGGCACCGCGGTTTGGACTGCATACCAATGAGCATCAACCAACTGCAACCCAGTTGCGCTACGACACTCGTGGCATTCTTGACGAAATCGGTCTCAACAGCGACGACGTCGAGTCACTCGTAGCACAAGGGCTGGTCATCGAGTAGGCCAAATGTTCTATCTCGGGCGCAGGGGCGATGGGGCACCGTACTTTACCTCCGAGCGCTCCCATCTGCTGGTCCTGGGTCCTCCGCGGTCTGGGAAGACCTCCTCGTTGGTGATCCCGAACGCCCGACTCTTTCCCGGCGCGGTGGTGGTCACCTCGACCAAGAACGACATCCTCGATGCGATTCGCCAGCGACGGGTTGAGCTCGGTACGATCTGGGTCTTTGATCCGAGCCACGAGATACCACTCAATGAGGACGCCCAGCGTGCGGTGTGGTCTCCAGTTGTCGGGGCGAGCACCTTCGAGGAGGCGGTGCTGGTTGCGGAGGGGTTTGTCTCCGTTGCTCTTGGGGGTTCGAGCGGTTCAGACCGTCACTGGGTTGATCGGGCAAAGGCGCTACTGGCCCCGTTGTTGCATGCAGCCCATCTCTTGGAGGTCCCGGCGAGTGTGGTGGCCGGCTGGGTCGATCGACGTGATTTCGCCGAGGCCATCGACACCCTGCAGTTCAACGGCGCTGAACGCGCGTTGGAGGTGCTCCAGGGGGTGCTGGCCAGCGAGGCGCGGGAGCGCTCGGCGATCATCTCCTCGGCCTCTGGGGCGCTGGCGGCCTATCGCTTTGGGGATTCTGATGTTGGGGAGCTGTTTGACCCTTCTAGGTTCGTCATCAGCAACGATGTCTTACTCATCGTCTCTCCGGCGTTGGTGCAGACGGTGGTCGCACCCGTCGTGGTCGCCTTAATCGACGAGATCCGTCGGGCCGCATACCGGGCGGCGGCCGTCGATGCGCATCCGATGGTGGCACTGATTCTTGACGAGATGGCCAACATCGCGCCCTTACCCTCGCTTGGCTCGCTGCTCTCTGAGGGTGTCTCCCAGGGGGTCTATCTGCTCGGCGCACTCCAAGATCTGTCCCAGGCACGGCTGCGCTGGCCAGAGCTGATGCGTGGCCTGCTGACGCTGTTTGGCACGACGGTGGTACTCGGTGGCATCGGTGATGTCGAGACGCTGCGGATGTTGGAGGAGCTCTTTGGCTCCGTGGATCACCCCGAGGTTGGCTGGCAACGGGGTGGACTATGGCGGGTCACGACGAGTACCCATCGGGTGGGCCGTCCGCTGTTTGGGCGCGGGGAGCTACGCGGACTGGGGGCCTTTGAAGGCGCGGTGCTTGACCTTCGCGGGGGTTCGGGGAGGGTACAACTGACGCCAGATTTCTGGTTTCAACAGGAATGATCGAGCGACATCGCCGACCCAGATCACTACTGGTAGGCTGTGGCTGCAATGCCAACGCTTGTCACCATCTTGTTAACCAGGGTAAAGCGCAGCCAGGTGATCACCCTGCTGGTAGCTTCGGTTGCTTGCATCGTGGTCGGGGCCATCGCCTTCGCGGCGACCCAGCACGTTAGCGTTGGAATCGGTCTCTATTGGGCTATCACCACGGCGACGACGGTTGGCTACGGCGATGTCACCCCACACAACACCGTGGGTCGTGTGATCGCCATCTTGGTCATGGTCACCTCCATCCCCCTCTTTGGTGCCGCCTTTGCCTTTTTGGCGGCAACGTTGACCGCGGCACGGCTCGCTAAGCTCTTGCACATGCGAGAGGGGCCACCACGAGGGAGTTTCGTTGCCATCTACGGCATGCACGACGCTGTCCGAAAAATCGCCGATGAGGTTGCGAGAACCGGGGAACGCGTGGTCGTGATCGCCGAGAGCAACCTCGAGAGTCTCCCAGCGACGGTCGAGACCATCAAAGGGGACCCGACCCTTGAGTCTGTGTTGCGCCGTTCGGAGCCAGAGCGCGCCTCGCGACTCTTGATCGCGGTCGAAGACGAGAAGGATGCGCTCTTGGTCGCTGTGATGTTGCGCCACCTGGCGCCCACGGTCCCGCTGATCGCGGTGGCCAACTCAGCCAGAATCGCCACTGCGCTGACCGACCTCGGTGTCGAAACAACCGTGTCGGTGGAGGATCTGTTGGGGCACACGTTGGCCAAGAGCATTGAGACCCCGCATGCAGGTGATCTTTTGCTGGAGATGGTCCGCTCACCGGAGATGGTTTTTCGTGAGTTTGATCCCCCAGCCGAGCTCATCGGCAAGACGCTGAGCAGCGCGCGATCGATTGAACCTGGATTGCTGCTTGGCGTCGTCAAAGAGGGGCAGATCCACATGGGGGTCTCCTCCGATCCCATCATCGAAGCCGGTGATGCCATTCTCGTGCTGCGGCGTCGCGAGGATTCAAGCCGCCATAAGCCAGCGAGAGATGAGCCTGTCCCCAACGGGTAAGAAGCAGCGCTCGCTTGACGCGCCGTGGTGAACACCTGGCTATGCAGAGTAGGGCACGCTACTGATACGGCTACGTTGATCACTCTTGAACATAGTTTGCCATCATGTCGCTAGAACAAGGTCAGTACCTATTGGGTTGTGGCACAGGAGCTTAGAGTCCACTCAGTGACACTACACC
>JALCZJ010000041.1 GCA_022690815.1 Ferrimicrobium sp. | reverse complement strand
TTGCTCACCCTGAGCTCTTTACCAACCAAGGCACACCAACCCTGGCCCTTGTCACCTGCGGTGGCCCCTTCACCGAGATCCCTGGTGTGGGTGGCTCCTATGCCGACAACGTCATCGTGGAGGCGAGCCAGACTTGATAGTGACTTGATTTGGCAAGCGGTTCCCGAGTTGGAGTTTCGTGGTCGCTGGGATCGTCACCAGCTCTGAATTCTGCCAGTCGTCGGAGGCAAGCCCCATCTGTTCTCGGTGGGATGGGTGGGCAATGCCAGGAGGACGAGGAGGACGATCGGCCCGGCGATAGGGATCAGGCAGATGAGCCACCACCATGCGCTTCGATTGGTGTCATGAAGTCTTCGAATCGTGAGTGCGAGGCCAGGTATGAAGGCTGCCAGGCTATAGAGGTCAGCGATGGTCGATCCGAGGGATGAATGTTCGGTCGCGAAGAGGAAGATGATGGAGAGCACGAGATTAATGGCGACGGCCTTCCAGTAGGCGGGTCGAGTCGCTCTGCCTCGAAAGTTGGTGTAGTTGAGCCACATCTGCTCATAGGCCTGGATAAAGGTCATCTCAACTCCCTTTTTTCTTCGATTCTATCGCCAAAAATGGATACCGTCATCGCGCCACATTAATATACGGATTGGTGTATGCTGATTCAGCATGAAGGTTGCGATTCTCGGTGCCGCTGGTTATGTGGGCCAAGTGTTGGCCCAGCTAGTACAGGCCCATCCCAGTCTTGACCTGGTAGCGGTGCAGGGTCATGAGGCTGCAGGTGAGCTTCTCAGCTCGATCGTGCCGTCATTGGTGCACGGTGCGGGCGAACTGGTAGTCGAGCCCATTGGCTCTGACGTAGCGGGAGCGGAAGCGGTGTTCCTGGCGTTGCCCCATGGCCTCAGTCAAGAGTTCGTCCCTCGCTTGCTTGCCCAACATCGTGTAGTAGTCGATTTGGGTGCAGATTTCCGGTTCGCTGATCCGATGGGGTATGCCAGGTGGTACGGTGAGCCCCATGGTGCGCCCAAGTTGTTGGAGACGCGGGTCTATGGGTTGGTGGAGACCCAGCGGTCACTACTGAAGGGTGCCCAATTGATCGCGGCACCTGGGTGTTATGTGACGGCCGCGACTCTCGGGTTGTGGCCGCTCGTCAGTGGGTCCTTGATTGGAGAGGACCTGGTGATCGTTGACGCCTACTCTGGTGTGTCTGGGGCTGGCAAGGGGTTGAAGGTCACGAGTCAGTTTGTCAGCGTCAATGAGAACCTGTCTGCCTATGGCTTGCTCGATCATCGCCACACCGGCGAGATGGAGATGAACCTTGGCCGCACGGTTCTCTTCACGCCCCATCTTGCCCCTATCACGCGAGGCATACTGGCAACCTCCTACGCGGTTCCGGCCGCGGGTATAGCACCGCTCAATCAGGAGCAGCTGCTGGCACGCTATCGGCAGGTGTATCGGGACTCGCCGTTTGTGCGAGTCGTCGATCGCCCTCCCTGCACCCGTGAGGTCGTTGGGACCAACGACATAGCGATCTATCCAACCTATGACCCTCGCACTGACCGTTACCTGGTGATCTCTGTGATCGACAACCTGATGAAGGGCGCGAGTGGGCAGGCGATCCAGGCACTCAATGTCGCCATGGGTTGGCCGGAGGAGCTTGGGCTAACGCAGTTAGGAGTGTGGCCGTGAGTGTGACTTTTCCTGCCGGTTTTGTCGCAGCTGGTGTCAGCTGTGGTATCAAGGGCGCGCATGGACACGGTGTCGAAGGGTCTGGCGGGGTCTCGGGCGCACAGGTCACTGATGCTGGCGCGCTTGATCTCGCCTACGTGGGGTTTGCCGATGGCGGGGCCCATAGTGGCGCTGCTGTCTTTACGCAAAGTGGTGCAGCCGCGGCGCCGGTGCTCGTCTCACGCGATCATCTCCATCTCAGCGGTGGTCAACTCCGTGGTGTGCTCCTCTCCTCCGGGAACGCCAACGCGCTCACGGGGGAGCCTGGACTCAACGCTGCGGTGTTGATGGCTGCGACCTGTGCACGCCAGTTCGGGGGTGTGCCGACTGACTACCTGGTGTGCTCGACCGGATTGATTGGCATCCCGTTCCCCAGCGATCGTATCGAGCCTGGGGTCACGTTTATCGCGGCGTCGCTCGGTGATGACGCCAACGCCGCGGGACGCGCCGCCGAGGCGATTCGTACGACCGATACCTTTGCCAAGCAGGTCGAGGTCCAAGGCGATGGATTTCGGATCGGTGGGATGGCCAAGGGTGCCGCGATGATCGCACCGAACATGGCGACGATGCTCAGCGTTTTGACCACCGATGCCGCTATCTCGCCCGAGCGTGCCCAACGTGCCCTGAGCGAGGTCGTCGATCAGACCTTCAACCGGATCACCATCGATGGTTGCACTTCCACCAACGATACCGTGGTGCTCTTGGCCTCTGGGATCGGTGGGGAGCCGGACGAGACCTTCGAGGCGAGCCTGTTGCGCGCGGCCGCCAAGCTTGCCTACGATATCGTCGCCGACGCCGAGGGGGGTAGTCGAGTCGGACGCATCCGGGTCGTTGGGGGAGTCGATGTCACCGAGGCCGAGCGCGTGGCCCGAGGCATCGCCAGCTCGTTGTTGGTCAAGTGCTCACTGTTAGGGGGTGATCCGTATTGGGGTCGGATCCTAGCCGAGGTCGGTGCGGCCCTGTCTGATATCGACATGAGCCGCGTGTCAGTCAGCTACCAGGGGGTCAAGGTCTGTGCCAGCGGGTTGGACGCGACGACGGCCCTGTCGTTAACCGAGCGCCGTACGCTCACGCAGCGAATGGACGAACACGAGATCGTCGTCGAGATCGATCTTGACCGTGGGCCAGCGACGGTCGAGATGTTGACCGCTGATATCGGACATGGGTACCTTGAAGAGAATCGGGGGACCTCGTGATGCGATCTGATCCCGCCCTGCGGGCACGAACATTGCTCGAGGCGTTGCCCTATATCCGTCGGTTCCATGGCGCGGTGATCGTGATCAAATACGGGGGAAATGTGTTAGGCGATGCCGATAACTCCCTCGTCGAGCTCGCCGAGGATGTCGCGCTGCTGCGCTCCGTTGGGATGCGCCCGGTCATTGTGCATGGCGGCGGTCCCCAGATCGACGAGCTGGCAAAGCGGCTTGGCCTGAGCCCGAGTTTCGTCGACGGTCTTCGGGTTACCGATGGACAGATGTTGGACGTCGTGCGCATGGCTCTCCTTGGCACGGTGAACCCGGCGATTGTGAGCGCACTTGGCCAACAGGGAGCGCCAGCCGTCGGCCTCTCGGGCGCGGATGGCACATTGGCTATCGCCTCGCGAGTATCTGATGATCTCGGCTTTGTGGGGGAGATCACCACCGTCAACCCCAAGGTGTTGCGCGATCTGTTGGATGTGACCGCGATTCCCGTCGTCGCCAGCCTTGGCGTTGAGGAGACCGGACAGCTGCTCAATGTCAACGCCGATTCCTTCGCGGCGGCGCTCGCTGTGGAGCTTGGTGCCAGTAAGTTGATCTTCCTCACCAATATCGCTGGTCTCCTCGAGCACCTGGATGATCCGGGATCGCTCATCGCCGAGGTCGACGTGAGCCAGGCCGAACAGCTCATCGCCTCTGGTCAGATCCGTGGAGGGATGATCCCCAAGGTTCTATCGGCACTTTGGGCGGCACGAGGTGGGGTAGAGCGTGTGCACCTGATCGACGGGACGGTCCCGCACTCGCTATTGTTGGAGTTGTTGACCGATGAGGGAGTCGGCACCATGATCGTGGGAGGAGCTCGATGACCGGGACGCTGATGGATCTCTATGGGCCCCCGATGGGCAACCTCGTGAAAGGCTCTGGGGTCTACCTCTTTGACGATCAGGGTCGTCGTTATCTCGATTTCCTCTCAGGCATCGCGGTTACCTCGCTCGGACACGATCATCCTGTCATCCGAGAGGCCGTCGCCGATCAGCTCTCCCGTCTTTGGCACACCTCCAACTTCTTCACGACTCCCGTTTCCCTTCACGCCGCCGCCAAGATTGGTGGGATTGCCCCGTTTGTTGATGCTCGAGTCTTCTTCTGCAACTCCGGCGCCGAGGCGATCGAGGCGGCACTCAAGCTCGCACGGCGTGCGCGTCCGTATCGGCCCAAGGTGGCCGTGCTTGAGCACTCGTTTCATGGGCGTACACTCGGTGCTCTCTCGGCAACCATGCAGCCAAAGAAGCGTCAACCCTTTTTGCCGTTACTGACCGGTTTCGTCGAGGTCCCACTCAATGATGCCGCTGCCTTGGCAAATGTCGTAGCCGACCCAGAGGTGGGAACGGTGCTCTTTGAGCCCATCCTCGGAGAGGCTGGTGTCTTTGAGCTGAGCGACGAGTTTGCCGAGGTGCTCATAGCGGCCCAGCGTGACCGTAACACGCTGCTCGTCGCTGACGAGATCCAGACCGGCCTCTGTCGCACAGGCGACTGGCTCGCCAGCTCACACTATGGCATCGTGCCAGACGCCTTTACCTTGGCCAAGGCGCTTGGCAACGGCCTCCCGATTGGGGCATTGGTTGCCAAGGCGGAGGTTGCCAGTGCGTTTGAGGTTGGTGATCATGGGTCGACGTTCGGTGGTAACCCGGTGGCCACCGCCGCAGCCAGCGCGGTGATCGCCTTCATGGCCGAGTCTTCGCTCGCCGATCGGGTCCAACACCTCAGCGACCTAGCCCTACCGTTGTTGCAAGCCTTGCCGGGGGTGACGAGCGTGGATGGTCGAGGGTTGATGTTGGCGCTGATGCTTGATGCGCCCATCGCCAACGAGGTGGTGCGCAAAGCCTTCGCAGCTGGGTTGATCGTGAATGCGCCAGCCCCGAATCGCATTCGACTGCTGCCGCCGCTCATCATCACCGAGCCCGAACTCACACACGGGATTGAGATCTTGGCCAAGGTACTTAAAGGGGGAGTTCAGTGATCATTGACGATATTGATGCACTCTCGATCGATCAACTGCTGTGGTTGCTTTCGCCACGGCCGGATGCCGAAGGTGAGGCCACCACAGGCGATGGGGTACGGACCCGACGCTCAATCCGAAGCTCGACAACCGCCTATGGATCCCCTCGGCGCTCACAGATGGGCGATCATGACGTCGTGTCGTCCCCAGACGTTGATGGAGGACCCGCGACGTCCACTGGCCAAAATCCAGTGCAGGCGACATCGCCATCGCTGTTCACACCTCCGGTGGAGGCGCGCACTGCGGTACCACGTTTTGATGGTCAGACGATGGCGGGTATCTTTGAACATCCATCGCTTCGGACGCGATCGGCGTTCGCAGGAGCGGCCAATCGCGTAGGTGCGTTACCGGTCTTCTTCGTCGGCGACGAGGTCGGAATCGATCAGCGCGAGAGTGCTGAAGATGTTGCCCATCTGCTGGCCGAGCACCATCGGCTCATCGGAGCGCGTCTCAAACGTCATTCGACGTTTACAAGGATGGCACAGGTGGCAACCGAGTACGGGTGCCCGATGGTCAACCTCTTGACCGATTGGGCACACCCTACACAGGCGATCGCTGATCTGATCACCATCGTTGACCAGCTCGGTGTGGGTCCCGGCGCATCGCTCCCACATGTGCGCATTGCCTATCTTGGCGAGGCAAACAACGTGACTCGTTCACTCACCAAGGCTGCACTGGCACTTGGATGGGACATTACCATCGCAGCACCTGAGGGACATCAGTTTGGAGTCGACGACGTCGCGAGTTTTGCCAACTATCGCTCTTTGTGTGGATCGGACGCACGCCTTGAGCTAACGGATGACCCGAGCGCCGCGGTTCGCGAGGCAAACGTTCTTTACACCGACGTGTGGGTCTCGATGGGTGCCAAAGAATCGGCTGCTCAGGTCATGGATAAGTTTCGCGGTTTTGCCATCGATGAGGCGTTGCTCTCGATCGCCCCCGACGATGCCTTTGTCATGCACTGTCTCCCTGCCCATCGTGGGATGGAGATCGAAGGGTCGGTGATCGACTCGGCACGATCGGTCGTATGGGCCCAAGCGCGTAACCGGTTGGTCGCCATGGAGCGACTGTTTCGACTCATAGGAGAGGAGGACTGATGGCGAAGAACCAACGTCAATATCGGATCGCGAAGTTGATCAGCCAAACGCCGATCTCGGCGCAACAGCAGATCGTGGATATGCTCGCCAAGGAAGGGATTACGGCTACGCAGGCGACGGTCTCAAGAGACCTCGATGAACTCGGTGCGATCAAGGTCAAGGGTCCAGGGGGAGCGAGCATCTATGCCATTCCCGATCTGCCGAGGGATCAGATCAGCACCGAGGGGTATCTCAAGCGCGTACTCGGGGAGTGGGTGGTCGAGGTCGTCAACTCCGGTGATCTGGTCCTGCTCAAGACCCCTCCGGGCTGTGCCCATGTCGTAGCCTCGGCGTTGGATCGCACTCGCCCCGACGGAGTGCTCGGTACGGTTGCTGGCGATGATACCGTCCTGGTGTTGGCCGATCAGCTCATGGGAGGTGATGAGTTGACCAAACTTATGCGCGAGGTGGCAGGATTGCCGGGGTGAGGTGGTTGGTTGTGAGCGACCGATCGTGCCCGGAGTGGATTGTGGGGTCGACAATTCCCATTGCTGAGATGGGTGGAGCTATGCGTAGCCACCCAACACTGTGCCAAATGGCGGTAATCAACTCTGCAGCGATCAGCCCTGCTATCGCCCTCGAGTCGGCACCGGCCAAGCCAGCTTCGGCCAAGGTAGCTTCGGCCAAGGTAGCGGTCATCGATCCTGGATTGAGGCAAAGGTCTGCGCCACCTTCGATCAACGCCACAGCAATAGTCCAAGGGCCGCTTGTCAGCTTTGGTGTGGCTGGCACTGGTGCCTGCTGAGCCAAGCAACCCGAGATGGCCTTTGGCGGCTACGATCGGTTGAGGAGTAGAGGGATTGGTTGGCGCGACGGCATGTGACAGAGCAGGTTGTGACAGAGCAGGTTATAACAGGGGCAGGTTGTGACAGGGGCAGCTGGCGAATGGCTAGTTGACCGCGGTGATGAAGGTAAAGACAAGATCAAGCCCCGGTGACGAGACAAGCCCCGACAAGAGAAAAGCCCGGAAAAGATGGAGGCTTGGTCAAGAAAAGGGCTGGACAAGAAGGAATGGGACCTAACAGCACGAGCTGGCGATGCAGAGAGCATAATCTCGCCCCAGAACAGTTGCTGAGAGGCCTCGTGAACGGGCTTGCCAATAGGCGCCCGGTCGTGCTGATATCGGTAGTCCGTGACCGATGACAGACCAGCCAGATGGTTGTGATCAACGAAACAGAGTCAAAGCAAAAGAGTCAAAGTAAAGGAGATGTTGTGGCAAAGACAGTAGTACTCGCGTATTCAGGGGGACTCGATACCTCGGTAGCCCTCAAATGGCTCCAGGTGGAGAAGGGTTACGAGGTGATCGCCTGCTCGGTGGACGTCGGTCAACAGGAGGACCTCGAAGAGGTACGCGCTCGCGCGCTCGCGACCGGAGCCAAGATAGCAGAGGTCGTCGAGGTACAGGAGGAGTTTGCCAATAACTTCATCGGGCGTGCCATTCGTGCCGGCGCACTCTATGAAAACCGATACCCGTTGGTTTCATCGCTGTCTCGTCCGCTTATCTCGAAACACCTCGTTGAGGTTGCGCGCCGCTACGGGGCTGATGCCGTTGCCCACGGCTGTACCGGCAAGGGTAACGATCAGGTTCGATTCGAGGTAGCGATCCGCACCTTGGCGCCGGATCTCGAGGTCATCGCTCCAGTACGCGAGTGGGGGTTTGCCAGGGAGGATACTATCGACTATGGGCTGGCCCATGGTGTGCAGGTCAACGCCAATCGAGCCAATCCCTACTCGATTGATCAGAACCTTTGGGGTAGAGCCATTGAGTGTGGTGAGATGGAGGATCCCTGGAACTCGCCACCATCGGACATCTACGCCTATACCTTGCCCCATGGTTCGGTTCCCGAGAGTGTGGTGATTGGGTTCCAAGAGGGGGTTCCGGTCTCGCTCGATGGCGAGGAGCTGCCGCTGCACCTCCTTATCGCGCGACTCAATGCGATCGCCGGGAGCTATGGAATCGGGCGAATCGATATGGTGGAGAATCGACGGGTCGGTATCAAGTCACGAGAGGTCTACGAGGCGCCTGCTGCGACCGTTTTGCTCGAGGCTCACCGCCAACTCGAGGACATCACCCTCGAGCGTGAGCTCGCCCACACCAAGATGGAGCTCTCACTCCAGTGGGCAACACTCGTCTATGACGGCCTCTGGTACTCGCCGCTCAGAATGGCGCTTGACGCGTTCATGGATGAGGCCTCATGTGTCGTCACCGGGGAGGTGCGGGTTCGGTTCTCGCCGAATGGCTTCGTCGTCGATGGTCGGAGAAGTCCGATTTCGCTTTATGACTATGAACTTGCGACCTATGCGAGAGCGGACACCTTCAACCACCTGGATGCCGAGGGATTTGTGAAGATCTTTGGGCTAGGGCTTGAGACTTGGTCGAAGCGACAGGGTAGAGTGCAGCCATGACCCTTTGGCAGAGCCGTCTGAGCTCACCCCCTGCTGATGCAATGCTCGCCTTCACCGAGAGCCTTTCGTTCGATCGGAAGCTCTGGAGGTTCGATATTCAGGGGTCGAGAGCCCACGTGCTCGGACTCACCCGGGCCAAGCTCTTGACCGAGGAGGAGAGCGTAATACTCCTTGAGGCGCTCGATACCGTCTATGCAGAGCTTGAGTCCTCGAAGTTCGAGTTCCAACCCTCCGACGAAGATATTCATACCGCCGTTGAGCGACGCGTTACCGAACTCGTGGGCGATGTCGGTGCCAAGCTGCACTCGGGACGATCGCGCAACGATCAGATCGCTACCGACCTTCGGCTCTATGCACGCAGTGCCATCGATGCCATCGCCCATCAGGTGGTGGATTTTCTCTCGATGATCGCCGACGTTGCAGAGTCGGCCGGTGATGCCGTGATGCCGGGATATACCCACACCCAACGAGCACAGCCGGTACCGATCGGACACTATCTGCTGGCCCACGGGTGGGCATTGCGGCGTGACCTGGATCGGTTGTTAGCGACCTACGCCCGAATGGATGTGTCGCCACTTGGCGCTGGGGCGCTCGCTGGGACGACGCTGGCCATCGACCCTGAGTTCACGGCAACGGAGCTTGGTTTTGCTGGGGCCTTTCTCAATAGCTTTGACGCGGTCTCCGATCGAGACTTCGTCGTCGAGATTCTCTTTAACGTGGCCCTTCTCGGGGTACATCTGTCGCGTTTTGCCGAGGAGATCGTGATGTTCACCACCGAGGAGTTTGGCTTTTTCCGTTTAGATGATGCCTACTCGACTGGTTCGTCGATGTTGCCCCAGAAGAAGAACCCCGACATCGCCGAGCTCGCCCGTGGCAAGACCGGTCGCTATATCGGGAACCTGATCTCGTTGCTGGTAACGCTGAAAGGTACGCCACTCACGTACAACCGAGATCTCCAAGAGGATAAGGAGCCGCTCTTTGATTCAGTTGAGCAGATGATCAGGGAGCTGGTGGCCTTTGAGGGCATGGTCTCGACTATGACATTCGATTACGAACGTCTCCGCCAAGCAGCCTCCTCTGAGTATCTCCAGGCGATCGATATTGCCGAATACCTAGTGACCAACGGGGTGCCGTTTCGGCGCGCCCACGGGGTGGCAGCCGGTCTCGTCCGTGACTCTTTGGAGCGGAGAGTACCGCTCCGGGAGCTGGTAGGAGCCCACCCGCAGCTTGGTGAAGAAGCGATGTCACTCATCGAGGCGGACGCCGCCGTTCGTCGGCGATCGGCTTCTGGAGGAGCCTCGATCGACTCGGTTACCTCACAGCTCAAGCGCTATCGCCAGGAGCTCCACGAGCTCCGTGGTGTGGTCACATCGCTGACCGCCGAAGAGGAGTCGACCGCCTGATCGTTGGTGGAGTTGAACCCGGCCTCTGATTGTGTGCACCGTGGCGCGGCTCGTGTGATCGCACCGGTGGCGCAATCTCGCCAGCCTTCGAGCGAGCCAGCCCTCTGCTTGGCATGTCATCGCCCATCGACGTCCACGTAGTGGCACAATGGTCAGAGTGGGGCCCATACTGCCTTCGCGAGGGGTCCAACAGCGCGATGCAGGGCTCGAAGTACGCTGTCATGTGCCACGGCCCTTATTGACGAAGGATCGGTGCCGAGTCGCTACTGCGGTCACGTTCTATCCATGGTGACGACTACTCGTGTAGCTCGACTCAGAATCCCATCGACGTCACGTTCGCAGAACGCATTTCACCCATCCTTCGCATTGGCAATTGAGCGTTGACACGCGGAAGGCACCAAGGTGGCGCACGCGATTTGCCAGAAGAGGAAGCAGGATCGCTGGACGGACGACCTCTTCGAACAGGGTGGCCTCTGTGTTCGACTGTGTCCATCGACTCCGCTGCGGTCGCGGCCTCGTTGGACTGTTGGGGCTTGCAATCGGTCACAAGCTGGTCGAGGAGAGAGTTGGTACGCTCTGGCTGTTCGGTTGCAAGACGGTAGGAGGTTGATCGCCTCGGGTATCTCCGTGGCTTGGATATGATCCTTCGCTGGTGGGGGATTGCTCACCATGCATGACGATTACCTCCGAAGGCAAATGAGGTGCCCTCGTTGATCGTGAGCGCTTGCCTGCCCGAACGTCATAAATCTCTCGGTACAACCAGTGTCATGCAGTTTGGGTATCCGCCACCGTGCAAGTATTTGGCCGTGAGTGTGGGGTTGTGGATGTCCAATCAACGACCTACGCCTGGGTTGACTGGCCTGAAGGTGTTACTCAGGCCTCCAGGACCAACGAGAGCCACATCCCGGCTGAATAGGCGAGATCATCGAGCGCTTTGGAGAGTCCTTGATGGGCGGCCCTGATGGCGATGGCGAGGATGAGAGCTCGGCGGAGTCGCTTTGAGCCGAGCGCTCCAATGGCGATTGGTAGTCCAAGCTGGCGCACGATGAGTTCGGCGTTGTTATCGAGCTGGGTATCGAGCACAACGGTGGCGAGTTTGATGCGCTCGGCGAGGGTGAGGGGACCATGGACCTTGGACAGATGCGTGAGGGTCGTGGTGATGGCCCAGGCGAGTGGTGCCGAAAGCGTTATCCCGATGAACGGAACGCTCGTGATCGTCGGCATGAGCACCAGGTCTGTCGCCTTGCGAAGTGCTCCGATCGAGTATCCATACTTAGCATTTTTGGCTCGGCGAGTGAGGCAGGACTGGGGTGCGTGGGTGGCCGTGACGCTCGGAAGGTAGAGCGCCATCTCGTCATGGACCGCGATACGGGCGACGAGCGCGACATCCTCTCCCAGACGTAGCTCTTCTGAGAAGCCTCCAGCTGTGAGAAAGCTCCTCCTCGCGACGGCAAGGACGGCAGCTGGGAGGTGGTTGAGGTGTCGATGGTCGACGAGGGTTGGGTGGGGACCCAAATCGAGGGGGGAGCCATGCCTTGCCTCGACGATACGTGGGGCGAGCGCCCCAATATCGGGGTGAAGGAGGAGCTTAAGGGCGTCGCCCATAGTGGGGTCCACCGTCAGGATGTCGGCGTCGACGAAGAGAAGGAGCTCGCCCTGGCTCGCATTTGCTCCAAGATTGCGTGAGGCTCCCGGACCCAACGGGGTCGCGTTGCGGATCACCGTGATGTTGTCGAGGTTGACTGGCTCTTTCGAGGCATCGTCAACGACGATGACCTCACTGACCCAACGGCGTTGTTTAAGTTCGGCGACCAGGTTGGCGAATGTTGCTGGCGGGTCGTGTACAGGGATGACAACCGAGACGGTGGGTGAGCGCATCGACGGTGCACTGATCGTGACGATCCCGGTGGCAATCAGGGTCTGATAGCGACGTGGATTGACTGTTGTGAATCGATCCGGTAGGTTGCCGGCAATGGTGACGATGCCAGCGTTTCGGAGGTCGACACGGAGTGGCCCGAGTCTTCGGCCCGGTGTTTGTGTCAAGGTGACGCTTGGCGGGCCTGGTGTAGATGTCTCCCGGTCTAGCGCTGTGGTGTCGGGCATCGCGTCATTGTGGCTATCGGAATGTGGATGATCTGGTGCGTCATGGAGTGGGCCGTGACGGAATGAGCCATGACGGAATGAGCCATGACCGAATGAGCGGTGCAATGGGCTCTCATGGGTGCGACCGGCTCGGCTCTATCCAGCACTGGTGCAAGTGTGATATGGTGGCAGTTGACCTTCGCCCACGATGGGTGATGGCTCACCGGTGTCAGCACCATCATCGAGAGCCCTGACGAAGTTCGGTTGCGTGTCACATGGACCGAGAGACCCCCAAGCGGCCCATCGTTGACCTGTCGCCCATCAGCCAACACCAAGCCTGTGGGCATGGGCGCCCCTGGTGGCGAAGGCGAGGATGAGAGCTTGACGGTGTCGGTCGGCGCGTCCGGGCGCACGATTGGCTCGATCTCATCGGTCATCGCTTCGCGACCTGTGGATCCTGGCCTCGCGCTGGGTTTTCGTGACGATAGCCTATGTCCGTTACCTTGTGTCACGAACAGTTTGCTGTTGAGGTTGACGGGTCGGTGGGTTGGCGGTGGTGGCACTGGGCTCCATCAGGGGGTCGGCTCGAGGGTCAAGGGAGGTTTGCGTTCGATGACGGTCAAAGTGACCCCGACGCAGACCAAGACGGCGCCAATGAGTGTTCCAACGGAAACCGACTCGCCGAGCAGGAGGACTCCGAGAATGATGCCGACGACTGGCTGAAAGAGGAGGAGGACGCCGCCGCGAGACGCGCTGACGTGCTGAAAGCCCCATACCCAGAGAAAGAACGCCAGTGCCATGCCGATCACGCTGATGTAGAGGATCTCGCCCCATCCGGCGATGCCCACGGGCAACGGGTGACGAGCGTGCAGGTAGGCAACGGTGGCAAAGGGCAGCGAGGTGACAGCACCAACCGTACACGCGACCGTCACCACCGTCAAGGTTGAGTAACGAGTCAACAGCGAGGTCGATCCAATGGTATAGAGCGACCAGCACACCGCAGCTACCAGGAGCAGGACAACGCCAAGGGAGGTCTGCTTGCCAGGAGCGGGTGTCCCCACGATCACGATGACACCGACAAAGGCCATCCCGATGGCGATCCATCTCCGCGTCGGGACATGCTCCTTGAAGACCATGGCGCCAAGGAGCGCGATCAGGATCGGCGACGATGCGGTGACCAGTGAGCCAAGAGCGGCGCCAGCCGCGTGGGTCCCGTACAGCTGAAAGCCGATGGAGACGGTAAAACCAATGACACCGACGCCGAGCATCGGCACATAGTCACCGCGTTCGATGCGGAGTTGATGCCGACGACTGGCGATCACCAAGAGAATGAGGGCCGAGATCCCTTCACGAAACTCAAGCACCACCAATGGCGCCATGGTGCGCATGAGGCTATCGGTGGCGACATACATCCCACCCCAGATCGCTGATGCGAGTGACAGCGCTACAAACCCCTGCGTACTTGTCTTCACCAGGGCTTAAGTCTAGTACCTGGGTACTGGGGGGCTAGCTCGGATCGAGCTGCTTGATCCGTGGTGTGAGCGCGAGTGATGGTCGGCGTCGAAGGTACCAGGTGACGGCGGTTCCGGCCAGGATCACCCAGAGCTTGCCGACGAGTTGCCCCTCGAGTGCCACGCCGAGCGGGATCCCGGCCAACGACAAGAAGACGATGGAGTCGACGAACTCAGCGAACAGACCGGCGATGAGCACCGAGGCGGTGAGGTTCCACCGCTGCAGCGGGGTGAAGATGGCAAAGTCGGTGGACTCCGAGAGCATGAAGGTCACGCCAGAGGCGATGGCGAGTTGTGGTGTCGAGACCAGTGCGGAGACGATGGCACCGATGACGATTGCTACGAGGCCGGCTCGTGCACCGGCGAGTCGTTGCACGTAGTCTCGGGCGACGAAGGCCACGGCGGCGAGATAGACCCCCGACGGTGCCGAGAGTCCAAAGCCAACAGGTAGCACGTGGGCGCCAGGGATAGGCGTGCCGATGTGGGCGATCATCCAGTTCGATCCGACGATGGCACCGATGTAGACGGCCAGCGCCACCCAGGCGCCCCGGCTGATGGACCTCATCGGGGGTTGGCGACCTGGAGATAGCTCTCGATCAACCCGATGGCCGTGGCTCGATCCATGGTCGGTCCCAAACGCTCGACCATCGGCTTGATGGCGATACCCCCACGAGGGTTGAAATCGCCAAAGACCCGGAGGAACTTCGGCGCCAACAGGTTGGCCAGGTCATCAGCGATGGTATTGACGCAGGATTCGTGGAACGAACCGTGATTACGATAGCTCACGAGATAAAGCTTCAAACTCTTGCTCTCGACGCATCGAGCGTCGGGGATGTAGTCGATGATGAGCGATCCATAGTCTGGTTGGCCAGTGATCGGGCAGAGGCTCGTGAACTCGGTGGCGATAAGGCGGATGACAAAGTCGACCCCCGGGTGAGGGTTCGGAAAGGTCTCGAGCTCCTCTGGCGTCGGGTCGTCATATCGGTAGTTGGTTGAAGCTCCAAGGTGAGTCAGCCCGTCGGCCACTGGTATCGTCCCTTCCTGATCTTCGCGGATTTTTCCCTATCGAGTGTAGGGCTTGAGCTTGACGATTGGCGCGGCAAGGCCATGACCTCGGTTGGAGCCACTAGACTGGACAATCAGCCGATCCAAAGGGAGCGTGTTTGATGGCAATCGAACTGACTACAAAGGATTGTGACGCACTCGACGATGCTGAACTCGAAGAGTTTGCAGCCGTCAGTGATCTGCAGGGTGCAGCCTTTAGCGCTGGATTCCTCTCCAAACAACGGGAGGAATGGGTGCTATCGTCACTCGCACGCGAGGGGGACTCACTCCTCGGGGGGATGATGTTCACACTCGAGCGCATCGGGGGAACCCCGTGCATCCTGATCAACCTGATCGTCACACAGCCCAAAGACCGTGAGCGCGAGCTACTAGCGGCGCTGATGCACGAGGCCTACTCGAGGGCACTGCTCGCGTTCCCTGACGAGGATGTCCTCGTCGGGGTGAAGCTGATCTCTCCAAATGGGTACGAGATCTTCAACGGGCTCTCTGATGTGGTTCCGCGTCCTGGCCACCGGCCCACCGGTGAGGAGCGGGCGTGGTCTCGTCGTCTTGCCAAGCGCTTTGGGCTCGATCATGGGCTCGATGACCGGAGTTCGCTTGCGGTCAGTGAGGGTGAGCAGTACGGCTACGTGGCTTATCGGCTCCAGGAGCCGATCGAAACCCCATACCAGGAAGTCTTTGAGTGTTGTGCACCCGAAGAGGGGCAGGCGTTGATCGTCTTCGGTTGGGTGATGGCAGAACAGCTCGCTGACGGCTCCGTCCCTGTTCCCGTCTAACCAATCTCCACTTTTTCGCCTCCTTGAGGCTCGCCGTCAAGGGTCGGTGAGCGCCGTCGACGCGGTGCGAGCAGCCATCGAACGTCTTGACCCCTCGTGGCTCATCGAGGATCTTGTTGATCGGGCCTTGCGACAGGCCAAGGACTGTGATCGGCGATACCCGCCCAGGAGTTGGTTGCCACCACTTGCGGGGGTACCGCTGTTGGTGGATGCGAGGCTTGGCCCGTCACGTGGGTCATCTGCTGGCACATCGGTGTCCCCTACGTCGGTGCCGACGCACGCAGCGCCGGCAAGGCCATCCAATGATGAGGCGTACAATCACCCCATCGTTGACGCGCTGGTACGCGATGGCGCCATCGTTGTTGGGCTCGCTCAATCTGTGATCTCCGCCTCCAGCCTCTCCCCAGCTGATGATTTGTCGAAGCATCACGTGATGACAAAGGACTTCTCGTCACCTGGGCCGTCGGATCGATTCGTGCTCGCGTTGCGTGCTGGAGCCGTCGTCGCCGGTGTCAGCGTCGATGATCCTGAGTCGATGTTGGTACGGGCTGCGATGGGTCTCGATGGCTATCGACCAACTCTTGGGTTCGCACCATCGGTTGACTATCCCAATGAGTCCACGGCGGTGCTCGTGGCGTCGACCCTTGCCGAGCAGGCCTATTTGCTTGATCGACTGCGAGCGATGGGTGTGGCTGGAGACCCCCGTTTTCTTCCTCATAGCAATCCCAAATCTCTTGCGTGCTTTGCGATGAGCGCGACGCGGCCATCGCGCATCGCTCGTTGGGTCGATGATGATCATCGACGTGGGAATGAGCCCGACATCCAGACGGCCGCCGAGGCGAGGGCTCTGGGGGTCATAACAGCCCATGACATCCACGTCGACGTGATGACAGGGTTCGGGTCGAGTAGGGCGTGGTCCTCTGGTATCGAGGGCGATGGGGTCGGCGAGCACGGGGTCGGTGAGCCCGGGGTCGGTGAGCCCGGCATCGCCTTGGTATCGGGGTCTGAACCGGTCGAGGGACGGTCGTCGGTGATCGCCGCAGTCGACCGCGTGTTGGCCGCGGTGGATGCGATCGTTGCGCCGGTATCGTGGAGAGCCGCCAACGATGTTGAGGCGACTGCGATGGTATGGCGATTGCCGCGTTTTGCAAACCTGCCGATGGTCGTCTTAGCGGACGCTGAACTGATCATCGTTGGCTCAAGGTTTGGGGATGCACACCTCATGCGGATAGCTGCGTGGTTCTCCGAGACCATGGGAGCCACTTCGCTAGCTTGACCTCGTGACCCACAACACGACGTCAAGCATCTCAGATGTCGTTGGCCGATCAACCGCACGGACTATGGTTTGAACGTTTGTATCCAAGGGCCACGCAGTTGGTTACGACGCCACCGTCGGGTATCAACCCTTGGGAAGGTTGGTCTGTACGAGTCCCTCGATCAGTCGTCGTTGGTGAACCTCAAGAGGTCACCCGCTTGGTATCTGGTGGAGGGTGCCTCGTTGATGCGCACGACGGCTCCCTTGCCCATGACGGTCATCGACGCGGGGGTGCCGACGAGGGCAGTTAACTCATCGATGCCGATCAGTTCAACGCCTTCGGGTGGTTTGAGCGCGAGTCTTGCCAGGCTCGTGCCGATGCGGGGCAGGAAGCGGTCAAAGTGGGGGATGACGCTGACCATCGGCATGAGACCGAGCCCTTGGTGCCCGGGTGCCTCCCGATTACGCAGGCTGGGTATCCATCCCCCCATGATCATCGCCCCGGCACTGCATCCGGCGATGGAGCATCCGCGTTCGAACTCGGCCATGATGGCATGCCATAGCGCGGTATCGCGCAGGGTGTCGGCGAGAAACGTTGGATTGCCCCCAGAGAGGTAGATGAGATCGGCGTCGGTGACCTGGGCGACTAGATCGGGATCGTTGGCCTCGTCACGGTTTCGAGGGGCGACGGTGATTGGGGTGGCGCCGAAGCGCTCGGCGGCTTTTCGTCCAAGCTCGATCCAGTACCCAAGTCGATCGTCTCCCTCGAGCGCCGCCGCCGTAGGGATCTGCACATACCGGGTGCCGCCGTTCAAGAGTCGTTGTTCGATCTCACCCATCTCCGGAAGGTATTCACCCGAGCCCACCAGGGCAAGTAAACCAGTCATCGAGATTCGAGCCTAGGCGCGGGAAGGCCGCTATCGGCAATTTGGACGTCGTTGGGCTGGCAAAGCTGGCCTGTCTGTGTGTCATGGTCGGATGGCCGTCGGATCCGCACCGTCGGTTTGGTGATGCTCACCGTCACGGCGGTAATGAGTGACGAGGTGAGCAGCCTGTCCACGCCGTGTGGTGTGTCACTGGCATGCGCCCGGTCTGGCGTCTGCTTTGCTCATTAGGGCGGTCTGTGGCTGCCGTTGTCGGTTGAGTTGTCGACCGAGATCATGGGTGGGTGGTGAGGCCCAGCTGGACCGAGCCCCTTGGAGTCGTGGTCGACCCGTATGAGAGCAGCAGCCAAGTGTTGTCTCGCGTGCTGCGCGATGGTTGGCTCACGTTGCTCTTGGATTGTCAGGACTTTGGATTGCGAGGTACGTTGTCCGCCGCACTCAGATTATGAATGGCTGATGAATGCGGGAGGAGTGTGTCACGCCCGCCTAGCCGAACTACTAAATTACAAGCAGTTGGGCACCCGGAGGTACGGTGTGCGAACCTGTAACGAGGGGGGTATGGGCATGAAACAACGAGGTCGGCGGCGTAGCGTTGTCATCGTTGGAACCACTACGGCAGCAGCGTTGCTGCTCGCTGCGTGTGGTTCGAGTTCTTCGACCAGTGTGAACACTGCGAGCGGTCAAACCAGGGTCAAAGGAGGGACCGCCTATTTTGCGGAGGCTCCTGGGGCTAACCCAAACTACATCTTCCCGCTCATGCCCGGTGCTGATTTCTCGGTTGCGAATGGGCAGCTCCAATATCTTTTGTACCGCCCTCTCTACTTCTTCGGTGTCGGCAACAAGGCTGAACTGAACCCCAGCCTCTCCCTAGCTAACCCACCGGTCTATTCCAACAACGACAAGACCGTCACCATCACCTTGAAGAAGTACAA
>JALCZJ010000040.1 GCA_022690815.1 Ferrimicrobium sp. | reverse complement strand
TTTCCCACGCTATGGATGACTGGATCACCTTGATCGAGAGTGCGTTGCGCGAGCACTTTGAGATGTCTGTGGATCGTTCGGTGCCGGTGGCCCATGCGGTCTTGGCGGTGATCCGGGGGATCATGCTAAGCCGACAAATGGTGGAAGAGACCGATCGTGACTTCGTGGATGAGGCAGCGCGACTTCTTGGACCGATGCTCAAGATGCTGGTGTTAGCGGCCATGCAATAATGCATAGATGCGGCCAAATAATTGCACGGTGGCGGACACCAAAACTGCACGCACATCTGGGCCCCGGTCCAAGGTGAAGTACGCCTACATCGTTTGGGCGCGACAGGATGAGCATCGGGTTTGCTAATGGCGACTCGAGAACGCATTGAAGCACACACATGTCGAGCAATGCACAACCCCAAGAATTGGAGCCCCACCATGTTCAGTGTCCCTACGAGTAGCGAAGTTCACCTGAGGGTAGAGCCAGATGGCCGCGTCAAGAGATCACCGTCTATGGGTGCGATACCCCCAGAGTGTGCGTACGCAAAGAACAACGGAGCACGGAGGTGTCACACCTTCATGCGACGAGTCCGAATCGGGGGCATTGCTCCTCGTGTGGCGAATGCGTCCCAACCAGCGAACTCATCGGCTCAGGATCTCATCGCTTGAGTCCTGAGCACGGTGGAGCCCCCCTTAGATAACACCAGCTACAACTCGGATTAACAAACAGGCTCCTTACTGGATGAAACTGGAGATTATCACATTCCCAACTTCCAGAAGGAGCCGTTAACAATGAAGGATAGTACCCAAGCCATGAACATACTTGAGGCCTATGACCTCTATCAGTCCTACAACCAAGCAGCAAGAGAGTGTCACTGCTCTCCTAATACCGTAAAGGCCCTGGTACAAGCCAGAAACGATGGAACACTTGCCACACGGGGACGACGACGACAAGGCGCCTCGTCAATCTTTATGGCCGATGAGCTGAGCCTCATCGCAGAACTCGTGGAGGCCTCTGATGGTTTTATCAGAGCCGATGTCATCCATCGACGACTCCAAGGGATTGGGTACAAGGGATCGGGACGTAGCACCAGGCGAGCGGTGCGCAAGGAAAAGACCAAGTACCGCCGGGCTCATGCGCGCATATATTGGCCCTTAGATACCAGAGCCTGGCAAGTGGGCCCAGTATGACTTCTCGGATGGACCGGTCATCGATGGCGAAAAGACCACGCTCTTTCATTACTACCTGCCCTACTCCAAGTACCGGATCGTGCTCTACATCCCCGATCAGTCTCTCCCGAACGTCATCGGGGCTCTTCACACCTGCTTTGAGATGACCGGAGGGGTTCCCCACTACGTGCTCACCGATAACGCCAAGACAGCCGCCACCGCTCACATCGCAAACGTCGCGGTCCTAAATACCAAGATGGTCAAGTTCGCCTCCGCCTACGGGTTTGTGTTACAGACCTGTATCCCCTATGACCCAGCTTCAAAGGGCGGGGTAGAACGGGCGGTACGTGTCGCAAAGGAGCACCTGTGCCCAACGAATGTGAACCTGGTAGCCAACTACGAGAGTATCGCTCAGTTGAAAGACGCAATCAATGCCTTCAACATCGAGATCAACGCCAAGGTGCACTCAGGCACGGGTAAGGTCCCTGCACTGGTTCTTCCCGAGGAGGTAACGGTGTTCTCGGCGTTACCCAAGAACCCGTACGTGGCTGCCTACGGGGTCATGCGCCGTGTAGAGGCCAACATGGGAATCGTTCGCTATCGTCGCTGTGGCTACTCGGTGGACCCTTCACTTCGCGGATCTAGCGTCTATGTGCGCGAGGTCGACGATGAGGTGGTGATCGTCACGGTCACAGGGAGCGGTGTCACCGAGGTCGCTCGTCACAAGAGAGGTGAACCCTATGGGTACGTGATCTCCGATGAGCACAAGGACTCCTCGCACCCAAGTGGTCCGCTCGTTCGACACCCAATCCCAACGAATGAGACCGAAGGCAAGTTCCTTGGTATCACAACCGAGGCTGGGACCTGGCTCGAGAGAGCTGCCTCACTCGGGACCAAGAAGATCCCCGACACTATGGGGTTGATGGTGGGGGCGTCTAGCCAGAGTGCTTGTGCTGCGATTGTGGAGTCCTTGGCCCTTGGTGACTTTAGCTATACGACGATGAAGGCATTGCTCGCCAAGGCCCAACAGGCGACACCACCACCGGCCGCCCGCGAGGTTGAGAGCCTGGGGAGTTCAACCTCGCCCTATGCAAAGCTCAAGGCGGTCTCAGCATGACCCAAGGAGAGACCAACCCGGTAGCAACACAGATCGCTGAGATGACCAAGCGGCTCCGATTACCCCACCTGCGTCGCAACTTTGAAGATCTCTGCACAACTGCCAAGGCGCAACGGTGGGATCCAATAGAGCTCCTACGAGTTCTCCTTGAAACCGAGATCGACGGGAGAAATGCCTCGACACTCCTCATAAGACGTGCGAGCGCAAACCTGCCTGGCAATAGAACCCTGGCTGGGTTTGACCACTCGGTCTCATCGGTACCCACCCATGTCATCAACGCACTTAGCACCTTGGAGTGGATCAGGCGAAGAGAGAACCTCATCGTCTGTGGTCCTCCAGGAACCGGCAAGAGCTTCCTTGCAGAGGCACTGGCATCAGAGGGGATCGAGGCTGGTATGCGAGTGTCGTGGTTCAACTCCGAGACCCTTGCTAAGACCATCGCAACGGCTAAGGCGACCGACACCCTTGGTTCAACCCTGGCCAAGTTCAGCCGTCTCGATCTGGTGGTCATCGATGATCTTGGGATCCTACCGATTGGTGAGAACGACTCCGAAGCCCTCTATCGCGTCGTTGCGACCTGTTATGAGAGAACATCGTTGATCGTGACCTCTAACTTTGGACTCGCCTCCTTTGATGAGATCCTCCACCCCAGATCGATTGCCGCAGCGCTTGTCGATCGCTTGGCCCACCATGCCCATCTCATCGAGACGACCGGCGAGTCCATCCGACTCTCACAGGCTCTCTCAGGCAAGGGGGTGATGCCCCTCTAACACCAATCCCAAATGAAAGCTAGGTGCGACGCGCTCTTCAAGTCACGCCTACACCCGTGCAAAACTGGTGTCCGTCACCGTGCAACTTAGGTGTCCGTGAGCATGCAGGTTGACATGGCCATTGACACCCAAAGATATGCGTGACCTCTGGGAAGAGGTCAGGGTTGGTCTTGCCTCGGTGAAACAGCGTTACCTCGTCACCCCTTTGGACCAATGCCTCAACGACATGCCGGCCGATAAACTGTGTACCACCAATTACCAGCGTTCTCATCACTCCAGCGTAACCGCAGCGGCCACGCTAGGACAATGACGGGCTCGAAATCATCGCTAGCATGGAGTTGCTTTGGATCTTTCACCACACGCAACCCCATGCAACATCCGCTGCTCGGGGCGGTATCGGTCAGAGGATGATGACTTTGCCACCACCCCTCAGGCCAGCTACAACCACGGCGTAGCCGCTTCGGCTTGGCGCGCCACCTCGATTAACGTGAACCGTCACCCGAAGACCCGGCATGAACGAAATCTCGGGTGCGAATGAGTCCCAACGACAGCGCCGCCCCAGCAAATGCGAGGATGCCGGCCACGACTAGAAGATCAATCAGTGCTCCTGCATAGGCGCCGCTCACCGCACCAATGAGTTGATGGCGAACCTGGCTCGAGGGGGCAGCACCAATAAGGTGACCGATGGTGCCCTGCTCAATGGCCGTAGAGATCGCTCTTGCCCTCGTAGCAAGCGACGGGATCGCTGTCAGTGAATCGCGAAGACTGCGCAAGAGTGCAATGGTAAAGATGGACCCAAAGACCGCGATCCCAACGGCGATGCCGATTTGGCGCCCAGTGCTGTTGGCGCCCGAGGCCATACCGGCTTGGCGCGGCAGAACAACTCCAACCGCAGTCGAAGCCAGCGGTGGGTTGACCAGGCCGCTTCCGACGCCAGCGATGAGGAATCCAGGAATCAGGTGGGTCCACGATCCGCCCGACTGGATACCAGACATCACAATGAGTCCGATCCCCACCAGCGCCAACCCGGGACCAATTAACCAACGTACCGGGACGTGGCTGCTGGCACGTCCTGCCGCGATGGCGACGATCAGGATCGCCCCAGTGATCAAGAGAATCCGCAACCCGGTCTGAAGCGCCGAGAATCGCAAATCATCCTGCAAGTACAGCACAGATAGAAAAACATGGCAAACAGTGAGCCGTTCATGGCAAAGACGGCGCTGAGGCCCCCCGTTGAAGGTGGGCACGCGCATCAGCGAGAGGTCGAGCGTCGGATATGCGCTACGTCGCTCGGCGATGACAAAGCCGACCATGAGAATCACTGCGCCACACGACGACGCAATCACCGCCGGACTTGACCAAGAGGTTTGACTGGCCTCGGTCAACACATACACCAGCGCCACCATGCCACCACTGAAGAGGACGAATCCAGCCCAATCAGGGCGATGCGACTGCGAGCTCCGAAACTCGTCGACCTTGAAAATGGTCACCAAAATCGCGAGGATGCCAATCGGCACATTGACATAAAAGATGCCACGCCAACTGATGTCAGTCGTAATCAGTCCACCAATGATCGGGCCGAGACCGGTAGCGAAACCGGTGACCGCACCCCAGATGCCAAAAGCCTCACCGCGGTCCTTGCCATGGAAGCTGTTGGCGAGCAATGAGAGCGACGTGGCAAAGAGGATGGCACCCCCGATACCCTGGGCTGCACGCGAAAGAATCAACACAATTGGCGAGCCAGCCAAGCCACAGAGGAACGGAAATGCGGTAACGATAACCAGACCGACGAGAAAGACAAGCCGTTGACCGTAGCGGTCCGCGAGCGAGCCCGCGGTCAACAATGCGGCGGCGAGCGTCAGCGCATAGGCATCGATCACCCACTCAACATCGACAAATCCAGTGTGCAGGGCCAGCTCGATCTGAGGCAAAGCGACGAACGATCGTAAGCTCGAGGAGGAACATGAAGGTCGCCGCGCAGGCCACCCCTAAGGTCCACCACTGTCTGTTGGAGGTTGTATGCATAGCAACCATCCTGGTTGCCAACCAGGGGATGAGTGATCGAAATCCCAGGTATTACACAATTCCGCCATCTACTCGCTTCATGGAGATAAGTTTTCCCACCATTGACGATCTGGACCGTCGTATCATCCAGTCCCTTGCCATCGATCCAAGAATACCGTTCCGGCAGCTCTCCGTCATTCTTGATGGACCATCAGAACAGACCATCGCCCGCCGTTATCGACGACTCGTGGATGCCAGTGTCCTCAAAGTTGTCGCCCAGCTCAACTCGCAACGCATCGGACGCTCCGACTGGTTCGTGCGCATCCGCTGTGCACCAGGACACTCCTCCCAGATTGCCAACCAGCTGGCACAGCATGGGGACATCTCCTGGGTGCGAATCATCTCAGGAGGGAGCGAGGTTTACACGATCATTCGCTCCCACGATCGCGATCGCCAGACTCCCCTCCTGCTCGAACAACTCACCATCGGCCGCGAAATCATCGGTATCGATCCTTATTGTCTGTTGCACCTCTTCGCCTGTGATGTCGCCTACCCGGTGGTGCCCTCCAGCCTGTTGCCCAATGAGATCGTGCAACTGAGCGCCAACACCCAACGGATCGTCCGCACACACGGGTCCACAATCGACCTGCACCAAGCCGACTTGCCACTCATTGGTGCTCTCAACGCCGATGGACGGGCGAGCTATCGAAACCTCGCCCTGCGCACCCATTGGCACGAATCGACGGTACGACGACGCGTCGAGGAGCTGATCGCCTCCGGGGTCATCGCCTTTGAAGTCGACCTCGACACAGCGCTACTAGGACAGCAATCTCAGGCATTGCTATGGATCACTACGACCCCTGGCAGCCTCCCACAAGTCGGTGAAGCGCTCGCACAATTCCCAGAAATACCCTTCACCGCTGCCACCACCGGCGCATCAAACCTTGTCGCTGCTCTGGCATGTGCAAGCGACCGTGAACTCTATCAACTCCTGACTTACCAGGTCGGTCAGCTCGATGGCATCAACAACATCGAGACGACCCCAGTCCTGCGGACGGTCAAACTCCACGCCACCATGTGGTCAGTTGATCGTTGATACCAATATCGATCACCCAACACGCTTCACACAATCCCACGGCTCACTGGCACAACCCCATTCCATAGCTTGATGCCTTGGGACAACCTCGGCCAACAAGGAACGATCCTAAGGCAATACCCATCGAAAGGTGCTCATCAAAAAACGATCGTAACGGCCTCAGAAGACTAGACAAAGTGGTTATACCGGGCCCGCTCACCAGGGTTCGGTACCATCATGATCAAGGACCATGCCTAGTCGCGATCCCACGACACCGTGAACGGCTCAACGCGTTAACGGTGTCCGTGCCCCCGGCAGGATTCGAACCTGCGCACATGGTTTAGGAAACCACTGCTCTATCCCCTGAGCTACGGGGGCGCCCAGATGACCATCGCTTCCCGCGAGTGTCGTATCTCATGAGGATACCTGATCACTCAAGTCGCCTAGGCACCTCGAACACAGCAGCCACCAAATGAAGGCTGCAGGCCCTCCATCGCATACCCCTGACCGCTCTGCTTTCGATGCCGAGCCTGGCCGTGAGCCCAAGTGTCTCGTGCGCCACGACGCCTTGGCTAAGGGCCTACGACCCACCCATTCGGTTTGAAACCAGAACACGCCAGCTTCAACAGGACCCACTTGCAGGGCTCAACGAAGCCTCGTGAGGATTGTCAACCTTGCCTAAGGGGTCACAAATAAATAACATGGTCAGTCATTTCCTCGGTAAGATGACATAATTCCATTCACCGTGGACGTCGTCGCGAGCAATTTGAATGGTAGCAAACTCTGCATCGGTGACCTTCCTACCCGTTTGATATTGACCAGAATCGATTTGGGCGCGAATCTTGAGTCCTTTGCTCGTTGTGGTTGCGGCTATCAAGTTGACGATGACCTCTTGGCTCACCAATGGTTGACCGCGCCAGTTCAGGGTAATGAAAGAGAACATGCGATGCTCGATCTTGTTCCACTTGGAAGTGCCTGGTGGAAAGTGGCTCACCCGGATGGTCAGATCCAGCTGATCAGCGAGTCGTTGTAGCTCTAGCTTCCACAGACGTACTCGTGAGCCGTTACTTGTACCCCCGTCGGCCATGATCATGAGCTCCTTTGCGCCAGGATAGGCGGCCTGGCCCATGGCAAACCACCAGCGGCGAATCGTCTCGACCGCAAAGCTTGACGTATCGTGATCGGTACCTACGCTGACCCAGCCGGTGTTGGATGCAAGATCATAGACACCATATGGATTGGCTCTTCCCAGTTCCTGGTTCACAAAGTCGTACACCTCGACAAGCTCTGGCTCTCCTTGTGGCCGCCACTCCTTGCCGTTGTTCTTATAGTGACCTACCAACTCCTTCTTCTTTGTATCCACAGAGATCACCGGTTGTCCACTCGACCCTGCGGCGTCTGTCTTGTGGTTCATGTATTCGAACTGGGCATTGCGGTCTAAATGACCTCCACCCTCGAGGGTTTTACGGTTGGCCTGGAGGCTGTATCCAAGATCCTTGAGCAAAACTCCGACCAAGACATGAGAGATCGTATGACCCTGCTCTCCTAACTCGCGTGCTAGTTGCATCAGGCTCTTACAAGTCCAGCGCAGTGGTGACTGCGGATCACCCCTCGTGACAGGCTCCACCAACCGCGCCAGATCTCCTACCAGCAAGGGGTCGATGTCCACCAGCTTCTTACGTCCCGCACCTGCTCGCCTGACGCGCCTGGTTCTATCGACGTCGAGGGGTGGAGCTGAGTTCAGTTCCTTAATGCCGGCAAATATAGACCCTCGGGCCACCCCAGTAGCTTTAGCAACACGCTTTACTCCACCATGACCGAGTACTTTGGCCTCCGCCGCTGCGAACAGTCGCCTTTGACGTTCGTCACAGAACCCTTCAGGAGCCTTGTAGCGAGCGGTGATCAACGCATCTGCATCCAGATGCCAAGTCTGGCTCTTAGGTGCGGATAGTACAAGTAATTGTGTTATGCCTCCTTAGGCGCGCGGCGTCAAGCGATGCTCATCCCCAACGGTGCTTTCGCTACCAGCTCAACCAGTGCCCCAACTCCGAAGTGGCCCTGTTCGATCGTTGCCATTGCGGCCACGAGGCCAAGCAAGCGACGAACCAGTCGGCTGTGGGCACGCGCTGACTCGTTGCGCTCCGCTAGGACGATCGGGTCGGGTCACCAACATCGAGCTCGCCGATCTCAAGTTCTACCGATCGTATGCGACGGTCGCACTCGTCGAGCATCGCACGAACTCGCCGCACGACAATGGAGAGTTCGTCAAGCCCAAACTCCCGCCCCCCTAGCCTATCGATAGCCGCCTGGCTCTCGTCTCGCAGCTCCTCAAAACTGGCACTACCGAGCGCACGCTCGAACTCTTCGTCGCCAAGATGGAACCAATCCACTGCACTCATCGTGCCTACCTCCTACTTTCGTCGCTCAAGTTCAACAGAACCATCAACAAGCATCGCGGTCACCTGGCGCTCGGTTTGTACCTTGGCAACCGTCGTCAACCATTGGCCATCACTCCCCTTCAATATGGCGAAGCCACGCTCGAGCTGTCCGAAAGGATCATGCATTGCCAGTCGTGACCGGAACCTATCAACTTCGCGACCCTCAGATTCGAGTCGGCGTTCGGCAGCCTGGACGAGCTCACGTGGCCGCAACAGACTGGGGCGCTCGTGTGCCAGCCGAAGCCACACCGCCGCGGCCACACCGCCGCGGACTCGGCGCACATGCTCCCGATCCTGTTGGAACCGACGCTCCCCTAAACGATAGAGGGTCGCCCACTGTTCGGCCTGGATGACTTGCATCTGCGTCAAGCCACTATGGCACGATCCAATCACCTTTGACGCGAGCGCTTGACGCAGTGTGCGCTCGGCCTGCAACCACTCCTCGATGCCACTCACCAAGCGGCTAAAGGCTCGTTCAAACTCAGCAAGGAACTCTCCCACGCGCTCTACGAGGGCCACCGCAACACTCTGGGGAACGTCTAACGCGCGATGGGCTACCTCGTTGAGCAACACCTCATCAGCCGCATGTCCGATGGCACACCAAATCGGTGTCGCCGAAGCGACCACAGCGCGTACCACCGGTTCGGCGTTGAACACAGCCAGTTCACTCTCGGAACCCCCTCCGCGCAAGACAACGATGAGGTCATGTGATCCCTCATCGGCGCGCCGAATCATCGCCGCCAGCTCCTCACCGGCCTGCATACCGGTCACCGGTGTCGAGTAGAGCTTCCAAGCAAAGGCAAAGCCGCTGCGTTGGAGCACCCTGGTGAAGTCGTGTTGAACCGTTCCCGCCTGCGAGGTAACGATAGCGATGTCAAGGGGAACCGCGCAGAGGGTGAGTCGACGGTTGGCGTCAAAGACGCCCTCCTCCATCAGGGCAGCCCGCAAACGCTCCAGATCTTCTCGGCTGAGGCGTCGCATCTCTTCATAGTCGAGCTGCTCGATGACGAAACTGACGCGCCCGCCGGGCCGATACGTACTCAATCGACCGATTGCAACGATCTCAACGTCTTTGTTGAGCTCGCCAAGGCCACGATGGGCAAGCTCTGCACGGATGCGCGCAAAATCGGTGGCAAAAATCACCGCGTTGACCTTTGCGGACCCAGCGCCTACGATTTGATCGGTCATCGAACAGTAGAGGTGCTTGCGAACTGCCACGTCCTGGAGTGTTCCTCGCAATCGAAAACGACTCGTCATCAGTGGCTCGAGGGTCGCCTCAATCATCTCCCACAGGTTGGTGACGGAAAACACCGGTACCGATTCAACTGTCACAACGCTTCAGCCTAGCGGCGCACTGGGGCTCGAGACGAGATACGGTGAGGTTGAGATGCATTCGGCGCCACACACCCAGTCATCCAACCAGCGTACGTGCATCGTAGCTCGGACCAACGTGTCGAGCAAGCGACGCGAGGGGATGACCAGAGCCATCGCCGAATTCCAGATGCAGGAACGATGCAACATCGAGTGCCAACTCGTCATCAGGCAAGAACAGGCCCTGTGTTTCGGTGATCAGTCTGCTGAGACGCAACAGCGAAGGGCCGTGCCCGCAGACGACGAGTGCGCCGTGTGTCGCTTGGATGATGTCTACCAGCTCAATGAGTTCCCCATGGCTTGCGAACTCCCCGAGACGGTCGTCCGTGGTGGGTTCCACACTGTAGCAAAGCGCAAGTGGCGCGACGGTGCCTTCACAGCGCAGCGCCGGACTCGCGAGAATTACCAACCGCTCCGGATTGCCAATCAACCGGGCAATGACCTGTGCAACGTTGCTCGCCTGGTGAACTCCGGTGGCATCGAGGGTACGCTCGACATCGTCGCCATATCCGGCATTCGATCGAGCCTTGGCATGTCTGAGTAGTACTACCGTCACGAAAACCTCCTTGTCGGCCGGGCCCGACTGCACACCAGCGAGCCGCCATCCGTGGCCATCACTCGCTAGTGATGCTAATCGCTTTGTGTTACGGCGATGAAGCAGTTGGCAGTCTGCACGGCGTCACTGCGACAGCCACCAACCTTGCAGACAGGTCTTTCCATCTTGGTTACTACCAATTTGCGTTGAAACCCTGCAAGCCATCGTGCTCGCTTACATGGGAACCCCCCTCGGGCCTCCTCCCACAACAGACCGTTGGTCGACGAATGTCGGTCGACAAGGTCAGTGAAAAGAAGAGGGCATCGGCTGGCCACCATAGGAACCACGGTTCTGACATGACCTCCCGGTTGCGCGTGTACGCTCGTTGATGGAGGGCGTAGATGGCAATCATGCTGGCGGATCTTACACGACTCGACTTTGAGGCAAGCATCCGCGACCGGATACTTGTCATTCCGATTGGCTCGATCGAGCAACACGGTCCACACCTGCCTATCGGCACCGACGCCTTCATCACGTCCGCGTTGGTCGATGAGCTCATCCGACATCGAGACGACAGGATCATTTTGTCCCCACCGATCCCTATCTCCGCTTCAGACGAGCATGGCTCCTTTCAAGGCACGCTGTCGATGGGGACGAGCCTCCTCTCGGCAACGCTCAAGGCGATCACCAACAGCCATCATCACCACTCTCGCGTCCTGTTCGTCAGTGCCCATGGTGGCAACCTATCCGCCTTCCTTGAGGCCAGCCAACCCTTCTGGATACCAAGAACCCACGTGTTGATCGAGGCGGCAGCCAACTGGGAGCTCCCAGCAGACGCCCTCGGCCTCTGGGAGCCCGATGCCCATGCGGGCAGAACCGAGACCTCTGTCATGCTGGCACTGAGACCGGACTTGGTCCATCTCGAACAAGCATCACCGGGCTATCTGGGACCGCTCTCACAAGTCGGCAACATCTTGGCTAGCAGCGGCATCCAGGGTATCAGTGCAACCGGTGTCCTCGGGGATCCAGCTGGCGCCAATCGCGAAGAGGGGCTGGCAATCTTGGCCGCTCTCGCCGCCGATCTCATCCGCACCTTTGATCAGGTGAGCTCATGACCAACAAGAATCCCCTGGCTATCATCAGCGGGGGGGCCCGCGGGATCGGCTTAGCGACCGCGCACCAACTGGCATCCCAGGACTATCGGATAGTCGTCATCGACGGCCCGACCTCTTCCACCATGCCCTATGCCCTCTCCAGTACGTCAGAACTTGAGGCAATCCACGACGAACGGATCACGCCGCGGTGCTGTGACGTGCGAGACCCCGATGCCCTAGCAGTGGTCGTCGAAGACGCCATCGCAACGTATGGACCGGTCCATGTTGCGATCGCCAGCGCCGGTGTCCTTGCTGGATCACCGTCATCCCTTGCCCTTGATCAAGGCCAGGCCCGCGAGATCTTTGACGTCAACTACTGGGGCGTGGTCCACCTTGCAGCCGCCACGATACCGTCGCTGCGCAACACTCGAGGCTCCTTCATCGCAGTTTCGTCTGCCGCTGGCACGCGTGGCCTTCCCCAACTTGGTCACTACTGTGGATCAAAGCACGCAATACACGGCTTTCTTGCGGCCCTCGCACGCGAGGAGCTCCCAAACGGCGTTCACATCAACGTCGTTGCCCCAGGTTCGACCGAGACCACGCTGCTTGAAGCGACGGCTCAGGTCTACGGCCTAGCGACCGCCGAGGCATTCCTCGCTCAGCAACTCGATCCGAATCTCAACTCTCCACGCGATATCGCCAAGGTAATCGGCTTTCTCGTCACCACCTCTGCACAAGGAATCAACGCGGCCGTCATCAACGTCGACCGAGGCTTCATCGGCTAAGGCTCTCTGAACGTTGGAGCCCCCGCCCATCGGCGGCTGAGGTGTGAGATCGGGGGAGCCTGCCGCCTCAACAATCAGCCGACCGTGGACTCCCACTCGCGAACCGATTCGACCACGATCTGACCCAACTCCTCGAGTTGAGTCGGCTCGATAATCAGCGGTGGTGAGAAAGCGAGACCCTGACCAAGCACGCGGGTGATAAGGCCATTTTTTCGCGCGATACCCGCGAGCCGATCGGCCCCCGTGGGATCTTTGGCCCGAAGCTCGGGGTCGATCTCGATTGCCCCAAGCAGGCCGACACCCCCACGTACCTGAGAAATCGACGCGAATTGCTCCGCCGGTTTCAAGCTTGCAAGCAATTCACCTTCGAGCAACGCTCCGCGGGCGAGAATCCCCTCGTCCTCAAGAATGTGGCAGTTCGCAAGCCCAGCTGCCATGCACGTTGGATGCCCACCGTAGGTCGGACCATGTCGAAACACTGGAGAATCTTGCCGAGCGAAGGGCGCAGCAACGTGTTGAGCGATGGCCACTCCGCCTAGAGGCAGATAGCCACTCGTCACTCCCTTGGCAAACGTGATGAGGTCTGGAGAGATCTCGAAGCGCTCCACCCCAAACCAACTCCCCAATCGACCAAAGCCACAGATCACCGAGTCGGCGATGAGCAGCACGCCATGGCGGTCACAGATCTCTCGCAACGAGGCGAAATAACCCGGTGGCGGAGGATATACTCCTCCAGCGCCAATCACCGGCTCTGCAATCACCGCCGCCACTCGATCGTCGCCCAACCGCACAATCTCGGCCTCGACAGCCTCAACATCATCGTAAGGTACCCGATAGGTATCAGGTACCAACTGGCCGAAGCCCTGGCGATTGGCCTCGATGCCCCCCACTGACGTGCCGAAGCCCCACGTGCCATGGTAGCCATTGACCCTTGAGATGATGGCGGTGCGCTCCGGATGACCGAGTTCAAAATGATACCTTCGGGCGAGCTTGGTCGCGGTCTCCACGGCATCGCCTCCACCCTGGACGAAGAAGATTTGTGCACTATCCATCGGCGCACGCTCGGATAGAAAACTCGCCAGCTCTTCGGCTGGCCGATTCGAAAAATTACCAAAGGTCGAATAGCCAGCGAGCTTCTTGGCCTGGGCGGCGATCGCCTCAGCGATCTCGATCCGTCCATGCCCAACGTTAGCGTACCAGAGCGCAGCGGTTCCATCGAGGTAGCGTCGACCGTCTTCGTCGAATACGTAAACTCCTTCACCATGATCAAAGACCACCGCCGCATGACTCGCTTGATAGAGCTGCCCAAATGGATGCCAAAAGTTGCTCATGCTTCCTCCTTCGAGCCCCAATGACCTCGTCCCCTGGCGCGGTTCGCGGGAGCCTCGATCTCTAGGAGTCTAGAACCCCACCCAGTTGCACCCTGTTTCGGCCCCGTGCCTTGGCCTCATAGAGCGCCGAATCCGCAATTCGGAGCAACTCTTCAACGAGTCCTCGCGGGGAAAATCGCCGTACGTTTGCCGAGGCAACTCCAACACCGATCGAGGCGGTGATTGGGCTATCGATGTCGGGGACCGAGACCGACGCGAGCACCATGCGAAGCGACTCTGCGAGGCTCAATGCTTGGATCTGGTCGACGCCGGTCAACAATACGACAAACTCTTCCCCACCAAAACGTGCCACCACGTCCTGGGTGCGCAGTCGGTTCTGAATGCAGGCCGCCGCCTCCTTGATCACCAGATCACCGGCCGGATGACCATACCGGTCATTGACACTTTTGAAATGATCGAGATCGATAAACATGGCTGCCACCTGAAAGCCGTTCGCGCGAGCGTTCACGACCAGACGCTCGGCAAGCGACCAAAAACTGCGTCGATTCATCAAGCCCGTCAACGGATCGGTCTCGGCCAACTCACGCAAGCGGTCATACAGGGTCATCTGCGCCACGGCGATGCCCGCCTGATCGGCAAAGAACTCCAGTGCTTGCACCTGCTCAAGATCCGGGTAACGACCATCGACCGGCTCGTCAGCCGATATCAACCCAAGCAACTGCCCGGACTCGATAATTGGAATGGTGAGCGAGTCCTGAGGATCCCAACCTGATCCCTGCGCCACACGGTCAGGGACCGACAACTGTTGACCCAGGGCACTGGGGAGCGGATACTTCCGGTGTTCAAAGAGGTACGAGCGCGACAACCGCATCTGAGGCTGCATGATCTCGGCATATCGGCTCAACTCGATCGGACCATTCTCGTGCATGCGCAGGCATTCTTCGGGCTCGATTCCTGAGGTCACGCGAAGCTCGAAGTCATCATCGTTTCGTAGGTAGATCGCCGCGCGCCGAAACCCGCCGGCCGAGGTAACCGCATCTGCGGTCGTCTGGAGAATCTCCTCAAGCTGTCCTGCACGCTGGACGTCGTTGCTCGCCCTGAACAGCTCGCTGAGGCGTTCGCGTTGGGCTGTCAGGATTCGTAGCTGCGCGTCAGCATAACTACGGTTCTCATGCAGCTGAATCGCGAGCGAGGCAAAATGGGCCAACGTGGCGATCAGCATCGCCCGTTCGGTGGTGGGCACCTGGCCATCCAGAGGGTCGTCAGGAAAGACGACCCCAAAGACCTCCGCGGGAGGTCGATACAACGGTGCGATCAACAATGAACGCGGATGCCAAACGCCCGATGAGCTCGTTGGCTGGGTCGCCACCACGGTACCCCTGCGCTCCATTTCAGCAAGGAGCGGCTCCGTGCCGTCCACCCAGTAGATATCGCCAATACGAGTACCGATCCCTAAGAGCTGCTCCATCTCGTCCAATGGCATCGAATAGTTGCGGAAATCATCGAGGTTGAGATCGCCCTGGATGCTGGTCATGGCCTTGATTCTGAACTGCCCATCGCCATCGAGGATAGCGATAGAGGTCGAGCCAAACCCCAGAACCTCGCAACACGTTCTGGTAATCGTGGACAGGAGTTCATTGCGATCGGTGATCACACTCAGATCGCGTGCAACACTCAGAACCCCTAGGAGTCTCGCCTCGAGATCGGGGGGGTCACCTTTCACTACGTACATTTTTACCAAGTCCCTCGGCATACAATCGGGCTACTTCGCGTTCGGCTTGAGTGTAACCTACCACCATTAGGGTGCGGTCCAGTAGTACCAGCGATGCGGCATTGGTATCAAATCGTTGCCATGAATCCCCCAGCATCACGCATTAGCGCGTTTGGGTCGATATCTTGGACAAGAGGCGGACACGGCTAGTGCGAGGCCGCGAGTGGTCGAGAGCGCGACGCGGTGCCCCGGGGGTAACGATATTGCTCGTCACCCCCAACACACACGAGGGATCGGCACCACGCAGCGAACTCCCAGTGAAAAACTTCGCCGCTAGGCAGCCCCCATGACAACGTTCATAGGCGTCACAATCCTGGCACCCACTCGCTGGCGCCTGTGCCCGCAGCTGGCGAAAGAGGGGGGCATCTCGCCAGATCGCTGCGAATCCCTCGCGTGTGACCGAGCCTGCCCGAAACTCGGGGTGGATCGTGAACGGACAGGCGTATACATCTCCAATCGGATCGATAAGACAGACAACCCTGCCGGCACCACAGAAGTTCAATCCAGACAACGACTCGCCAAGAGGATTGAGATGGAAAAACGAATCGGCGGTTTGAATCTCGGGGTGTGCGCGCAGATACCCATAGAGAAACCGCTGTTGGGCACCGTCGAGGGCGAGTTCATCGTAGCAATCCTGTGCCCGCCCTGATGGCCGTAACCGCGTGAGGCGGAGTCGTGCGTGGTAGCGATCGGCGAGCACACGAAGTTCATCGAGGTGATCGATCGAACGCTTCGTCACAACGACCGAGATCTTGGTGCCCTCGACCTGAGCATCGGCCAGATTACTCAGCGCAGCAAGAGCGCGTCGAAAACTACCAGGCCCTCGAATGGCATCGTTATCCGCGGCGCTGGCGCCATCGAGTGAAACCTGAACATCACAGTAGCTAAGCCCGGCAATACGCTTGGCGGCAGTTCGCGTTAATCGAGTGCCGTTCGTCGAGAACTTCACTCCAATGCCGAGTGCATCGGCATACTCAAGAATGTCAAAGAAGTCGGGATGCAACATCGGCTCGCCACCGCCAATGTTGAGATAGAACACGTCCATGGCCCGCAACTCATCCAGTAGGCGCCGACACGCTGTGAGATCGAGTTCTCGTTCGTCGCGAATGCCGGAGGCGGAGAGACAGTGGCGACACGACAAGTTACACGCCCACGTTAGCTCCCACGTCAAACACAATGGTGATGACAGACCCTCGATCAAATGCTCTCTGACACTCATCGCCCGCTCGCCACCTTCAACCATCTAGGACTCGCCGTTATTTACCACGCGCAACGCATCGTTGCCTACCCAACAGACTTCAACGAGGTCTTGACACACCAGCTCATCAAGCAGGTGCTCAAGCCGCCCATGACTCAGGCCGAGCGGTGCAAGTTCGTCGCGGGCACGATCGTTACCGCGCAACAACGCCGCGACAGCCACGACCTCCCGAGCGTTGATCAAGACCAGACGCTGCGACCGATTGTCGTAGGCAATGGCCCCAAATCGCTCGCCTCGCACCTGGACGGCGGGTGGCCAACGAAGATACTGGTGACACCGGCCCCTGGCGCTTGCGCTAGATCCGTCTATGCACATAACTTCTTCCACAGCTCACTAGGTAAGGGTCCACCAGCCACGGTAGGATCCACCCACATGGTTACCTGGCTGGGCGAGCTTCGGGATCCGGTCGTGAACTGTAGTCTACGAGGTGCTCGACCGACGCTTATGACGACATGCAAACGACACGCCCTGGTAGCGACCACCGCTTGTGGGGAATGGATCATCGCACACGATGGTGGAGCACTTTTGCTCCACCATCGCCGACTCAAATCAATAGACGCCACAAATGCCATCGATATCGATAACCTCGACAAGAACGTCGGGTTCGCTTTCGCTAAGACCAGCTGATGCGCCTATCGTGGCTCCAGTACCAGCGACATCCTCAGCAGGCTCGTCTTCGTCGGAAAGATTGACCCTCCAAGGAGCGACGACTGGATCGATGGAGTCGAATTGTCCTACTTCTTCATGATCCCCTGGCTGCGGACACGACCACTGGTTCTTACCCACTGGTTCGCTCTGACCTAACTGTTGAAGTTCGCCTGACGCTCCACCCATTGCACACCTCTCTACCTTCATGAACCCTAGCTCTGCCAAGTGTACTATCGTATCGACACCATTCCCAAGAGCTCTTCGTTGTGACCCAGCCCCAAAACCCCAGCGCGAAAGCCAGATCTCGACAGTGCTATGGGAGCCGCGATACTCACCTGGTCCGGAGGTCCCATTTTCTTTCAGCCACTGCCATTAGGTCTCACAAACCAGCCGACACCATAGTGGTCATGCAAATGTCCGAGACGCACTTCGGAGTGCAGTCAGCGCCGTCACGTCAGCCTGAATCGCACTGCGCTGCAGGTAGAACCGCAGTGCTCGAAGGCCCCCGAGCTCTTCACCCCCACCGGCTCGTCCCGGACCACCGTGAATCCCCTGGGGCATAACGACTCCATGTCCTGGATTGTCGCTGGCCGTCCTCTGGTTCAGCTGTGCCACCCGTCCATGGAGTGAGCCGATGGCGAGGGAAGCCTGAATGAAAGCGGCATCGTCGTCACTCACGATCGTGGCTACCAACGAACCTCGGCCCCGTCGCACCAGTTCGATCCCATCGTCGAGGTCAGAATACCCCATTATCGCTACGCAGGGGCCAAAAACCTCAAGTTCGTGTACCAGTCGTGCCGCCAACGGATCGCCGATCTCGATGACCGTCGGTGGGACCACTGCCGCCACCTTTGGGTCGACATCGACAAACGCTACGCCGGAGGGACCAGGGAGTAAGCTTTTGCCTTCTTGGGCCAAAAGTGCCGCTCCCGCCTGGACCGATTCCTGCTGGGCTCGTGACACCAATGGGCCCATGTCAACCTCGGGGTTACGCGCATCTCCCACCTTCAATGCCCCAAGACGCGCCACAAGCTGATCACGTACCGGGCCAAGCAGGTGATTTGGAACGATAACCCGACGGATTGCCGTGCACTTTTGACCCGCCTTGATCATCATCTCGGTGACAACCGCCTCCACGAGGCAATCAACCGAGGCAGAGTCGACGCTGACGTCAGGTAACGCGAGGATCGCATTCAAAGAGTCCGCCTCTGCATTGAATCGGGTCGCGCGAGAGATCAGTTGACGACTCGCACGTAGCTGATTCGAGGTTTCTGCTGATCCGGTGAAAGCAAAAGTATCCTCTTCTTCAACCAAGTCCACCAGCTCACGCCCTCCGGCGGTCAACAACGAGAGGACCCCCTCTGGGATGAGGTTAGCCTCGTAGAGGTCACGCACCATGAGATAGGCAACAAGGGCAGTCTGTGTCGCTGGCTTGGCGAACGACGGCATCCCCGCAAGCGTGGCGGTCGCGACCTTTTCGAACATGCCCCAGGCAGGGAAGTTGAACGCGTTGATTCCTATCGCGAGCCCACGCCGCGACGTAAGGACGTGCGCGACGCGGAATGTCTCGGAGCGGGTCATCGCCACATCATCAGGTTCGCAGAGATAGTGGCAATCCCCTAACTCGCGACCGAGCCCCCCGTAGTACCGAAGTACCGCGATGGCACCATCGATATCGAAGACGGCATCACGCTTGTTGGCCCCCATATTGGTGAGGGCGGCTTCGTAATAGCTCGGGCGTCCCTCCTTCAGCTTGTCGGCAAAGCGCACCAGTAGCTCGCCACGCTCGGCAAAGGTCATCGATCGAAGCTGGGCACCGCCAACCCTCCGGGCCCACGCAATCGGCTCTGACAGATCGATACCGTCAGCAGACGTTGATGCAATGGCCGCCGCCGTCGTTGGATCGCGCAGAATCGTTCCTTCACCATGACCATCAACCCACGATCCGGCCAAAAGGTGTCCTAATCTCAGCAACGTGCCAACCTCCTTATCGCAGTGGTCCAAATAAGCCAAAGTATAGGCTAGCCCTCTCGACCGACCATACCCAAGTCAATGGTCATCGACCCTAAAGTGTAATGCCCCACCACCTAAAGAATTGGGACGACAAAGCCTGAGCATCCAACGATGCGAGCTGGTCTTTGCGTTGTGAGATGCCCGGGCCTAGTGTCCCTCCTCAGAAGTTTGCTCAGAAACGATAGGGCCCAGGTATTTCTGCATGGAAGCGAAGATCGCCTCGGCACTCTTGATCCAGATGAAGGGCTTGGGGTTCTCGTTTGTAAGGCTTTGGCCCACTGGGTAATTCCTTTGTTGAGTTCACTCACGCTGGGCTGCACCTGCGTTGTAGGTACTTGGTGGTAAGAGCGGAGAACCACC
>JALCZJ010000039.1 GCA_022690815.1 Ferrimicrobium sp. | reverse complement strand
GGTGATCATTGCTCTTGGCCGTTGTGATGGAGATTGGGGAACCCGTTGCTTGGCTCTGGTTCTCGTCTTCTATAGACCACTTCCTTGATCGCGGCGCCCGAAATCGTCGTAGGCTGGGCCTTTGCGCGTCTCGTGCGAGCTTGCTGTTGCTTTGTACCCAGGTTGTTTCGTACCCAGGTTGTTTCGTGCGATGTGCTTGGTTCGCTTAGTGGACTTGCTCACAGTTGAGACTCAAACAATAGATTCGAGTCAAATGGACGTACTCCTGTCGTCATACGATGGATATGCGGATCGCCCAAGAGAAGCACCTTGTGAAAGGTGCATCGTTATGAGTGGACTCACTCTTGATCACGTAGATGTAACGGTGATTATCCAGGCCGTGGGTTATTTGAGCCGGGGAAGATCGATTGCTTGGTGTCAGGCGAGATTCCGATGGCTCAAGTGTGACTTGGGCTCGACCACTTGGGCCGAGCTATCGGTGTCGTGATCGCAGGGCCCATCGTCGTAGCCATAAGACTCGCTCGTCGTGGAGGGTTGTCGGCGCTGCTGTGCCCGTCGTCGTTTATCCAGTGCACGCTGGGCATAGGACTCTCGGGTGAGCTCGACCGGTGGCCCGAGAAGGATGCGAGAGCACACAAACTGAATCAACTAATTCGGATTGATGTTGCATGGAAGTATTTATTCATGTAAGCTGTTGGAATTATCGATACGAGTTGGTGAGGGGGGAATATGAGTGGTGAAGCAGCCATGATGGAGATTCGGTCGATCGAGCACATTCCAGAGGCCGAGCGTCACGGTCGCCCGTTCTCGTTGTTCACACTTTGGTTCGCGTCCAACTTCCAGATCAACGCTCTTGTCACGGGGGCCGTTGCGGTGGCACTGGGACTGAACTTTGGCCTGGCCTTGCTCGCGATCGTTGTTGGGAACCTGATCGGAGCCTTGTTCATGGCCTATCATTCTGTGCAGGGTCCGCGACTTGGCCTGCCACAGATGATCCAATCGCGAGCCCAGTTCGGCTATCGAGGCGCTATCCTTCCGTTTCTCGTGGTGGTCGTCATGTATTTGGGCTTCGCTGTCGCTGGGGGACTCGTTGCCGGCCCTGCGCTTGCGAACTGGCTGCATATCTCGCGCGATCTTGGCATCGTGATCTTCAATGTCGTCGTCTTGGTGATTGCACTCTTTGGCTACCGGCTCATTCATGCGGTCTCACGGATCATCTCGCTGCTTAGCGCCATCGGCTTTGTGGTCATCTTCGTCGAACTGATCCAGCATGTGCCGGCTCACTACCATGGATCGGCCAATAACCTCGCCACCTTCATGTTGGCGGTTTCCGTCTTCGTCTCCTGGCAGATCACCTGGGCTCCGTACGTCTCTGACTACTCGCGCTATCTTCCGGCTAAGACCAACGGATCGGTGACGTTCCTGTTCACGTTTATCGGCTCTGGAGTTGGCGCCATTTTGATTATGGCGGTGGGCGCGCTTGGTGCGGCGATCAACTACAACGCGATCAATGCTGATCCCATTGGATTTCTCGGGCATCGGGTGCCGGCAATCGCCGGGCTCTTGATCTTCGTACTCCTGCTCAGTCTGCTTCCGGCCAGCGCCGAGAGTCCCTATGGAGCGTTCTTGACCTCGCTCGCTGCGATCTCGCCTGGCGGCAAATTGTCCTCAGCGAAGCGATCTCGGGTGATCTACGTCGTGGGCTTTACCGTTGTTTCCCTGGTGGTCACCATCGCATTTCCCAATAATATTTTGAATAACTTTGAAAACGTCATTCTGTTTCTGCTCTACCTTCTTGTTCCTTGGACGGCGATCAATCTGACCGACTACTACCTGGTGCGACATGGGAGCTACGATATCCCCGGCCTGTTGCGCAAGGATGGCCCCTATGGCCAGTGGAACCTCAAGACGCTGGTGATTTATCTGGTAACCATCCTGCTCGAGATCCCCTTCGTCAACTCAAGCCTCTACGAAGGTCCGATCGCCAAGCACCTCGGAGGAGCGGACATCTCGTGGATCGTCGGTCTGGTCTTTGCGTCCGTTGTCTACTACCTCTACGCTAGAGGGCAAGTCAATGTCGACAATCACACGACGAGCGAGGTAGAACCCTGACGAACTCTGCGCCCATCACCTCTCAATTTGTTTCCCTGAAGGCCCTCATCGAGGGTCGCCGACTCACACCGGTGCAGCGCCGGATCGCTCAGACGCTTGCGGCCAACATCGGCCAAGCCGATTACCTGACGACCTCAGAGTTGGCCGAACTCGCCGGCGTGTCCCAGCCCTCGGTGGTTCGGTTTGCAGCCGCGCTCGGATACTCGGGCTATGGCGAGTTGCGCAAAGCCCTCCGCGAGCTGGGTACTCAAGCCCTGCCGACATCAGGACCCAGCGGTCTCAACAAGCTACAAATCGCGCTTAAGGAGGAGATCGCGAACTTGACCTGGCTGGAGTCGTGGCTCAGCGACCCGTCATACCTTAATCAAATCGGTGCGATACTGGCAACCAGTCACCCCATCGTCGTCGTAGGCCTTCGTGCATCGCAGGCCTTGGCTCGCCATTTCGCCTTCTACGTCCGCAAGGTGCACCCGGGTGTTGTGCTGATCGACGAGGCCGGCTCCTCGGCAATGGATGTCTTGCACGAGGCTCACCACGCTGGGGCGTCGGCGATGTTGGTGGTCGCGATGCCACGTTGGCCCCGAGAACTCCTGCCGCTGCTTGCGGCGGGACACGAACTCGATCTGACGATCGTCGGCGTGACTGATCAGGCTGGGTCCCCAATCGTAGCCGAGGTCGATCACCCTGTGACGGTGCCCGTAGGCACCACACTGCTCTACGACACCCACGCTGGGGCGCTGATGGCGCTGTCACTCTTGGTCGAGGTGATCGCTGACAGTGATCCCGCAGTGGCAGAGCCATCCATGGAGGCCTTTGAGGCTCGTGCGAGCACCTATCAGTATTTTCTGCGGTCATGACAGGAGCGATGATGATTGGCACGAGGAGGGATCTCACGGCTCTGACGAGTCTCGATGATCCGGGTTTGGCGGCACGAAACCGGCCGTCAACATGAGTAGAGCGATGCGAAACGAGTAGAGCGATGCGAAACGAGTACAGTTATGCAACGATTAAAGGATTGCTGATGCGACACGACAGCACGACAAGATCAACTCATCATCAACTGCGACCGATAACGACAGCGCCGTTGGCATGGAGTTATTGATGGATGCGTCGATGCGTCTTAGTGAACTCTTCAACCAGATCGCCGACATCGGCCTCGATCCAACGAGCGGGGGCTATCGGCGTTTCGCCTACACACGCGAGGATGTCCAGCTCCGGGACTTCTTCGCTGCAACTGCCAAGAGGTTAGGTCTCAGTCTCAGCGTCGATGCTGGCCATAACCAGTGGGCATGGTGGGGCGATCCCGATCGCAATCGATCTGAGAATCTGGTGCTTGGGTCACATTTGGACTCCGTCCCCGCTGGCGGTGCCTACGATGGGCCGCTCGGGGTGCTCTCCGCCTTTGTTGCAGTGGAGGCACTCATGGATGAGGGCTTCCATCCACCTGCGGCGATCGGTATCGTCAACTTCAGCGATGAGGAGGGCGCACGGTTTGGTGTGGCGTGCCTTGGTTCACGAGTCTTGACCGGTGAGACGGACCGTGCGCGACTTGCGCAACTTCGTGATTACGACGACATTCCCTTCGACCAGGTACTCGCTGAGGCGGGCGTTGCGCCGCTCGAAGCTGACGAGCAGGCCCTCGCGCGGATCGGTCGCTTCATCGAGCTTCACATTGAACAGGGGCACCAGCTGATTGCATTGGATGCACCGGTCGGGCTTGCGAGCTTTATTTGGCCCCATGGTCGTTGGTCGACCGTCATCACCGGTACTCCGAACCATGCCGGGACGACCAAGCTGACCGAACGTGACGATCCACTGCGGAAGGCCTCACACTTCATCCTCGACCTGGCGGATCTCGCCATCGCTCGTGATGCTATCGCCACCTGTGGCAAGGTCATCGTCGAGCCGAACGCCATCAACGCCGTGGCCGCCGTCGTGCGCCTCTGGGTTGACGCGAGGGCTGAGAGCGCGCAGGGGTTGGAGGAACTCGCCGCCGATATCACCGAGCTCGCGGGTCGCTTCGATGCAGACTTGGTCAATGAGTCGTTGACCCCGATGACAGCCTTTGACAGTGCGCTGACCGCCAGGATCGGTGCGATCCTTGGCGAACCGCCGGTGATCAGCACCGGAGCAGGACACGACGCTGGTATTCTTGCCAACCATGGCGTACCGGCGGCCATGCTTTTTGTGCGAAACCCCACTGGCGTCTCGCACTCCCCGGAAGAGGCTGCGACACAAGAGGATATGGATGCGGGCGTGCAGGCGCTGATCACCGTCATCCGTGGCTTGGCATCGTGAAGATCTTTGCTAGCTGGGCGCTCACGACGCCTAGCACGCTCTTGGCCAACGTGGTGGTCCATACCGAGTCGGGGAGGATCTCCAAGGTTGTCGATGGACACCCCCGCGATGCCGAGCATATTGTCGATTTTCTTACTCCTGGCTATGCCAATTGCCATAGTCATGCCTTCCACCGTGGCCTCCGAGGGCGTATGATGGGCACCCACCATGACTTCTGGTCGTGGCGTCGGGCCATGTATGCTTTTGCGGATCGTCTCGACCCGGATCGTTATCGAGCCTTTGCCACCCTGGTCTTTCGTGAGATGGTGCTCGCGGGTTTTACGAGCGTTGGTGAGTTTCATTATCTTCATCGCGACCGCAACGGGGTCAGCTACTCCGATCCGAACGCCATGGGGGTTGCATTGATCGAGGCCGCGAACGAGGCCGGGATTCGTCTCGGTCTGATCGACGTGTGTTACCTCTACGGTGGTCTTGATGCCGGCGGCTATCGACCGTTGGAGGGGGTTCAACGGCGCTTTGGTGATCAAGACGTCGATGGCTATCTCGACAGGGTGGGTCAACTCGTTGAGTCCGATCGAGTAAGAATCGTGCGTGGTGCCCATTCGCTCCGCGCGGTTACCGTGGACGAGCTCGCCCGTATCGTCGGGGTCAATGGATCCCGACCCTGGCATCTGCACCTGATGGAACAGCCCAAGGAGGTTGAGTCGCTCCAGGGTCACTATGGCGAGCGCCCCCTCGCGCTCCTCGCGGCACGAGGCATGCTCTCATCGACGACGACGCTCGTGCATCTCAATCAACTCAGCTATCGAAACGATCAGGCGGAGGCTGAGATCCTCGCCAACACCGGTGCCGTCACCTGTGCCTGCCCAACCACCGAGGAAAATCTCGCCGATGGCTTGTCGGTCGGGGGATACCTCCTCACTCACGGCGCGCGGGTGAGCATCGGGACCGATCAGCACGTGAGTATCGATCCGTATGTGGAGACCACCCGAGTGGATGCCCACGAGCGGCTCCGTACCTTCGATCGATCATCGGTATTGACGTCGTCGCTGTGGTCCACGCTCTTTGGGCACGATACCATCGGTTTCTCCGGGGCAGGTCGACTGGAGCCCGGGGCACTTGCCGATATGGTCGGCATCGACCTCGAGGAGCCAGGTATCGCCGGTGTTGATCCGTATGAGGTGCTCCGCGTCGGGACCCGGGCCAGCATCGCTAAGGTCTGGGTTGGAGGCGAGCTGGTGGTTACCGATGCCGCCCAGGAGCGTCGCGCCCTCGGGGCACAGCTTCGTTCGATGATCGAAATACTTTGGAGACAACAGCAGTGAGCAGAAGGAAGGATGGAGGTAGCGAGTATGGGCACTCGTCATGACGAGCAGCGTTCGATCAAGGCGCCACGGGGTACGGAGTTGAGTTGTCGCAGTTGGCTGACGGAGGCTCCGTATCGGATGATACAAAACAATCTCGATATCGAGGTTGCGGAGCATCCAGAGGATCTCGTCGTTTACGGCGGCATCGGTCGAGCCGCTCGTGACTGGGAGTCCTTCGATAGAATCCTCGCGACGCTTCGCGAACTTGGCGACGACGAGACGCTGCTGGTACAAAGTGGGAAGCCGGTCGGTGTCTTCCCAACGCATCCTGATGCCCCACGGGTGCTGATCGCCAACTCCAACCTGGTGCCACACTGGGCGACCTGGGAGCACTTCGACGAGCTCGATGCCAAGGGTCTGATGATGTTTGGCCAGATGACGGCTGGTAGCTGGATCTACATCGGATCCCAAGGGATCGTCCAGGGTACCTACGAGACCTTCGTAGCCGCGGCTAAGACCCACTTTGGGGGTGATCCGTTTGGTCGTTGGATTCTCACCGCCGGCCTCGGTGGCATGGGGGGAGCACAACCGCTGGCGGCGACGATGGCTGGGTTCTCGATGCTCGCCGTGGAGTGTGACCCGAGCCGGATCGAGCTTCGAATCCAAACCGGTTATCTTGAGCATCGCGCCCTCTCCCTTGACGAGGCGATGGAGCTGCTGCGTAATGCCGCCGAGACCGGCCAGCCGACCTCAATCGGTCTGCTTGGCAACGCCGCCGAGGTCATCGAGGAGATGGTGCGTCGTGATCTGATTCCCGATTTGGTGACCGATCAGACCAGTGCCCATGACCCTTTGCGCGGCTATCTGCCGGTGGGCTACACCCTGGAGGAGTGGCGTGCGCCGAGCGACCCAGCTCGACTCGTCATCGACGCCAAGGAGTCGATGGCCAGACACATTCGCGGGGTGCTGGCGATGGTCGATCGCGGCGCGATCGCCTTCGATTACGGGAACAACATTCGCCAGGGAGCCTTTGAGGCTGGCGTGGAGCGTGCCTTCGAGATCCCAGGCTTTGTGCCTGCCTACATACGACCGCTGTTTTGTCGTGGATATGGACCGTTCCGTTGGGTAGCCCTCTCTGGCGATCCAGCCGATATCTACGCAACCGATGCCAAGGTCAAGGAGCTCGTCGACGACGATCCTCATCTCCATCACTGGCTTGACATGGCCAGAGAGCGGATCAAATTCCAGGGGTTGCCGGCGCGTATCTGTTGGTTGGGCCTTCGGGACCGAGCCCGGGTGGGGAGAGCCTTTAACGCGATGGTGGCGAGTGGAGAGTTGAGCGCGCCGATCGTGATCGGTCGCGATCACCTCGACACGGGGTCGGTTGCGAGCCCGCACCGCGAGACGGAGTCGATGCTCGATGGTTCAGATGCCGTCTCGGACTGGCCACTGCTCAATGCGATGCTCAACGTCGCTGGTGGGGCGACCTGGGTGTCGCTGCATCACGGCGGGGGTGTTGGGATGGGCTACTCACAGCACGCCGGACAGGTTATCGTCTGTGATGGATCACCAGAGGCGGATCGACGACTCGCGAGGGTTCTCCATAACGACCCTGGCACCGGGGTGATGCGACACGCGGATGCCGGCTATCGCGAGGCAATCGAGGAGGCTCAGCTCCGGGGGCTCAAACTGCCGTCGATGGGGAGCTGATGACGGGGTTTATCCTTCATAACGGTGCACTCGCCGACGTCGATCCCCACGGCACGCTTCGCTACGTCGCCGATGGGGTGATTCAGGTCATCGATGGCCGAATCGCCTTCGCCGGCCCGAGCGCTGAAGCACCGTCGCTCGATCAACGACTACCCACCGTCGACGTCGGTGGCCGACTGGTCACCCCGGGGTTGATTGACTGTCACACCCACCTGATCTATGCAGGTAATCGTCTCGGTGACTTCCTGGCGGCCCGCGACCCTGCCCTGGACCGTGGTCGATTCGAGTCCGGTGGAATACAGGCGACGGTACGAGCCACCACTGCGGCATCGACGGCGACGTTGACGGCACTTGCTCGAGATCGACTCGATCAGATGGCGAGCCATGGGGTGAGTGTGGTCGAGGTGAAGTCTGGTTATGGACTCTCGATGGAGGGCGAGCGACGGATGCTCGGGATCGCCCGCGAGCTCTCTGGCTATCGAGGAGTAACGATCGTCACCTCGTTTCTCGGTGCGCATGCCTTGCCTGTTGAGTTTGCGAATCGTGGCGCAGAGTATCTAGCCGTAATGACCGAGCAGGTGATGCCGACGCTGGCCAACGAAGGTCTCATCGATATGGTCGACTGTTTTATCGACCCGGAGGGGTTCTCAGCCTCGCTGATCGGACCTTACCTCGCTCGTGCCAAGGAGCTCGGCCTACCGGTTCGTGCGCATGTCGATCAGTTCGGCCCCGCCGGTGGGGCTGAGCTTGCCATCAGCTATGGAGCGCAATCGATCGATCACGTTGAACACCTCTCGCCAGCTGCACTCGCGAGCGCTGGCAAGGCGCACACGGTCGCGGTCCTGTTGCCGTTTGCAACGCTTCATAGAAGTTTTACGACCAATCCGCCGATTCAAGGTCTTCGAGATCACGGGGTTCCGATGGCGGTGGCCACCGACCTCAATCCTGGTACCTCGCCGACGACGAACCTGCTCTTGGCTGCCTATCTCGGCGTCATCCTCTACGGCCTGACGCCACAGGAGGCATTCGCAGGCATCACCAGACGTGCGGCCCAGGCTCTTGGATTGAGCGACCGAGGGGCACTTGATACTGGTCATCGGCTTGATTTGGCTATCTGGGAGGCAAACCATCCGTATGAGTTGGTTGCATCCGTCGTTGATCGGCGACCGACTCGCCTCAATGAGGTGCTCGACCTCGAGGATGCGCTAGGTGCCCTCGCTGCGTCATCGTCTCTCTGACCGATGTTGATTCGATCATGAGAGCTCGACAAGGTTCATAGGATGTTCTCGTCGCTCGCGGCGATGAGAACTTGGTGCTGTTGCGGTAGGCTGTTGACAAACTTGTCGTTGTTGTAGCGGTCATTGCGATTGTCTGCACAGACCCTTGCTGGTGAAAAGCTTGCTGGTGAAGGAATTGCCGTCGAAGAGACTGCTGGTGCGCCGAGCGTGCAAGCCAGCAGTGAATGTCATCAAATCAGGAGTACTTTATGCCAACTACTACCAAGCGAAGCCGAGGGCCACTGGCGGTCGGGGTCGTTGTGGTCGTCATCGTGGCGATCGTTGTGGCCTTCTTGTTCACCCGGAAGTCCAATCAGTCGGCGTCGACGCCGACGTCGGCGGTGCTCGGGTCTGCAGTGCCATCCGATGTGCTCGCACGGGTCACCAACATCCCCGAAAGTGTCTTGACCAAGGTCGGTGTCGATCCATCCATCGTATCTACTCCACAGGTCATCAAAGGGGGCAAGCCGCTGGTGGCCAATGGCAAGCCAGAGCTTCTCTACGTCGGAGCTGAATTTTGTCCATACTGTGCGGCTGAGCGGTGGGCGATCGTCGGCGCACTCTCCAAGTTCGGCACCTTCAAGGGTCTGGAGCTGATGGAGTCGAGCAGCACTGACGTCTATCCAAACACCAACACGTTCTCCTTCTTGAACGCCACCTATACGTCCAAGTATCTGACGTTGGTAACCCGTGAAATTGAGACGCGGACCCATGCACCGTTGCAGACGCTGACTACCAAGGAGAACGCCCTGCTCAATCTCTATGACGTCCCGCCCTATGTCCCGTCCACGAGCTACGACGGATCGATACCCTTCGTTGACTTTGCGAACAAATTTGTCATCGACGGGGCGAGTTACTCTCCACAGATTCTCGCCGGCTTGAACTGGCAGACGATCGCGGCGACCCTCTCTGACCCGACGTCACCGGTCGCGAAGGGCATTGACGGCACCGTCAATGAGATAACCGCTGGGGTGTGCACCATGACGAATAACCATCCAGGATCGGTATGCAAGACACCGCTCATTCAGGGTCTCGAGAAGAAGCTCTAGCCGATTACCCGCTCTGGGTAATCTGGCTGGTTCGGCTGCTGTCGCTTGGCGCCCTTGGTGTGGCGATTTATTTGACGATCGCCCACTACGACACCAAGGTGTCGCTTCTGTGCCCCAATAATGCGACGATCAACTGCCAAGAGGTTACGACCTCACCGGAGTCGGTGGTCTTTGGCATCCCGGTCGCGGTGCTTGGACTTGCCTATTATGTTGTATTTTCGATCCTCGCCTGGTGGCCACGTGCCCGGGCGACGGTGACCTTCGAGGGGATACGACTGATCATCGCTCTTGGTGGTGTCGGGTTTATCCTCTATCTCGTCTACGCCGAGATTGTCGAGATCGGTGCCATCTGTCTGTGGTGCACCAGTGTTCACGTCATCACGGTGATCATCTTCTTGACCTTACTCTACGCGTGGATGACCTATCGCGACCGTCTTGGCTCGAGGATCCACTCCTAAACTGCGGGACCGCTCTCGTGGGGACTTCGCAGTCTCTCGCGTTGGCTCCAGGTTTGGGTTGCTCCTTGGGTGCTCAACGCCGGGTGTCAGCCTTGGCTTTTGCTGACCTTCGTTGGACGTGGGTGACGTCGCACAAGAGTTGTGCGGATCTGTGGCGGGACCACCGATCCCAAGCAGTCGATCGTCAAGCCTCGCCTACCGATGATTGCAAGGCACATCGATGAGAGCACGGGGGTCAGTGTTTGTGATTGGATTCTCTGCGCCTTGTCTCACTGTGTTGCCTGACGCTGTGGCCTGACCCCCAATTGGCGGTACCGCTTAGTCAGTGATACGCAGCCTCGCGCCAAAGGCGCAACTGGTCGTAGCGCCCCAACAGGCGAGCTATGGAGTCGGTTCGCGGAGCCGTCAGACCACGACGCGGATGTGGCGGCGGGCCCTGATCAAGGCCTTGCGTTCGAGTTCGTTACGACCACCCCAGATCCCCCGGGACTCCCCTTTGGCGATGGCCCAATTGAGACAATCCTGCTGCACGGGACAGCCGCGACAGACTCGCTTCGCCTGATTCTCTCTGAGCCTGCGCTCGCCAGGAGACTCACCATGTGGCTCATCCGGCGGGAAGAAAAGGCCCAAACCCCAACCGCGACACGCAGCTTGATCTCTCCAGTTTTCGCCTGTCATGTTTCCCCCCCGTGGATCACGAACTGACGACCTTTGGCCGTTGCGATCAGCATAGATGGTTTTGGAACGAAAAGTCAAGCCCGACGACTGTTCATTTTTCCGGCTTTGTGCAAAACGCGGTTGGACCTTGAGCACAGAGCATAGCCAGACGGAAGTCCCGTCGCTTGCAACTTCTGGTTGACTCGCTAGACCGTTCTGATAGGCTTTGTCGTGCAAAACATGGTTGGAGCACGATATGGCAGGCAACGGAACGACATCGACCCTCGCGGACTTCATCTGGAAGAACGCCGAAGACCTCTGGGGAGACTTCAAGCACACGGACTTCGGCAAGGTCATCCTGCCCTTCACACTGCTTCGGCGCCTGGAGTGCGTGCTGGAGCGCACGCGGGAATCGGTGCGTCAGACCTACCTGGCCCACAGGGAAAGTGAACTCGACGTTGACCTGATCCTGCGACAGATCGCAAGCTTCCCCTTCTACAACACCTCCGAGTATTCCCTGGCGACGCTTGGCGGTACCAAGACGCGCCAGAACCTCCAGGACTACATCGCGCACTTCTCGGACAACGCCCGAGTCATCTTCGAGCAGTTCGACTTCAGCAACACTGAACCGCCTCGACAAGGCCGGGCTGCTGTTCAAGATTTGCAAGAACTTTGCCGAGATCGACCTGCACCCGTCTGCGGTCCCTGACTGCGCGATGAGCAACATCTACGAGCACCTGATCCGCCGCTTCGGCGCCGAGGTCAATGAAGGCGCCGAGGACTTCATGACGCCGCGCGACGTGGTGCATCTGGCGACGGCCTTGGTCCTGGACCCGGACGACCAGTTGTTCGAGGCCAACCCCGGCCTGATCCGCACCCTGTACGACCCGACATGCGGCACGGGCGGCTTCCTGACCGACGCGATAAACCACGTCGCCGAGTACAGCAACCGCTCCAAGGCGCCGCCGATCCTGGTCCCCTACGGCCAGGAACTGGAGCCGGAAACGCATGCGGTGGCGGTGACCGGCATGCTCCTGCGCACCCTGGAGAGCGATCCGGGACGCGACCTGTCCAAGAACATCGCGGGCCCCTTCAGCACGCTCTCGCGCGATGCGTTCGCCGGGCAACGCTTTCACTACTGCCTATCCAATCCCCCTTTCGGCAAGAAGTGGGAGAAGGACCAGCCCGAAGTCGAAGCCGAGCACAAGCGCGGTGAGGCCGGACGATTCGGGCCTGGCCTGCCGCGCATCAACGACGGCTCCATGCTGTTCCTGATGCATCTGGCGAGCAAGCTGGAGCGTCCCGAGAACGGTGGTGGCCGCGCCGCAATCCTCCTGTCGGGATCTCCGCTGTTCAATGGCGGCGCCGGTTCCGGCGAGTCCGAGATTCGCCGATGGTTGCTGGAAAACGATCTGGTGGATGCCATCGTGGCGTTGCCCACGGAAATCTTCTTCCGCACGGGCATCGGCACGTACTTGTGGATTCTCTCGAACAAGAAGCCCGAGAACCGTCAGGGCAAGGTGCAGTTGATCGACGCATCATCCTTCTGGACTTCGATCAAGAACGAGGGCAACAAGCGCCGGATCATCAGCGACGCCCAGCGCGACCAGATCGTTTGTCTCTATGCCGATGGTCAGGATGCCGAGCACAGCCGGATGGTGGACTATCGCACCTTCGGCTATCGGCGCATCCGTGTTCTGCGCCCGCTGCGCATGGTTCTGCGCTTCGATGAAGGCGGCCTGACCCGGCTGCGCGCAGACAAGCAGTGGGCCAAGCTCTCATCGGAGCAGCAAACTGCCTGGGAAGCGGCCCTATCCGGCGCGATGGGCCAAGACCGAGCGGAGTCGATCTTCACGCCCCTTCAGCTCCATAAGTTGCAGCGCAGCGGTCGATGTAGCGCCGGTGCCGGTGACATCCACGAACTCTATGACGCCAGACAGTATGCTGCGGTTCGTGCTCGGCCAGTCCGAGCCGATTACGCAAGGGTGAACAAGGTCCAGCGAGCCAACACGTTGCAGCGCCTCCGAAACACTCAGGAGCGCGTCGCCGTTTTCCGAGGCTTCACGCAGCACCGCCACCAGTGCGGCGCGAAGACGCCGCGCGTCGTTCGGCGAGCCCACCCTCGAGGATTCCGGGACTGGGTGCTTTGCTGCAATGGTCGCATCAGGGAGCAAGCCGCGATCAATGAGCCCCGCAGACACCGGCGAATCGTTCCAGTCGCCGAGGTCCACTTCGCTCATCCGATACGGGTTCGCGAGAATCTCCTCATCGCTCACCTTCGCGGCCGTGCCCTTGACTCTCTCCTTCGGGTCGAACCAGCGAAGCGCCTGCGCCGACGTGAGCGCGAACCGTGAAAGCAGCTTGAGCAGAGCACGACGCTCGTCAGCGAGGCTTGTCCACGTCTCTCGGATAGCCTTCAGATCATTCGCATAGGCTGGCTGAGGTGGCTTCTGATTCCCTCGGAGGATCGCATCGACGGTCTGCCACGGGTCGGCGTCAGCCTTGACCATTTCCTCTGACCGCAGTTCCAGAGCGAGGGCTGTGCCGAGTCGCATGCCAAGCGCTTCGAGCGCTGGGCCGAGTCCAGGGAACGGCCCTCGGTCTTGCCATGCCAGCGCGATCTGCTGGTTAAGCCACTCCTCTCGGCGCTCCCACGGCCCCTTCACTATTCCGTGCTCCCGAATCTTGCGTACCGACTCGAGACATCGTACCAGCGTCGACAACGCGATATCGGCAGGAGCCAACTCAGCGGCGTAGGAGAAGACGCGGACGTGCGCCGGATCAGCGGGCACCGCAATTTCTCGAAGGAGCTGCTCACGTCGCGCGTCTTTAGCGGCGTCGCCTGTCGGCTCGAGATAGTCATGGTACGGGAGCAGGAAGCCGTCCTCTCCGTCCGGTCGGATCGTGTGCCGAACGAGCAAATCCCACATGAGGTGCGTGGGCTTCTTCTTCGTGACGTCGTAGGCCACCGGTGGTGCGAGCGTGGCGATCCTTCCGACGCCCATCACTAGCCTCGAGATGGTGTCGCCGAGCGGCTGGCCCTCTTTGCAACAGAAGAACACCAGCGACCGCTCTGGCGTGAGCCTGCTTGAGAATAGATTGAGGATCGCCTCCTGCCGCTCGCGGCCGAAGACCCAGGGACTCGCAAACGGGGAATCCTCGTCGGGCGGGAGCGGAATCGGAAGCCGCTCATCAATCGCTTTCTGCTCGCTACGGAGCATCCACGCAAATGGAACCACAAACGTAGCATAGGACGGAACCTTGACCAGCGTGGGCTTAAGGTGTCCGTGCGTATCCTCGGCTTTTTTTGATGCCGGCGTAGGGGTGAACGAAGCGCCGCGACCACTCATCTTCATTCATGAACGCGCCCGACTCGGCTTTGCACGCAGGTAGTTCATCCGGGGTCAGAGCGCACCATCGCTTTCCTGCCAGTGCGTCCTCGCGGGCGTCGTCGCGCTCCTCGCGGATGCGGTCAAGTGCTGCGCAAAAAGAGTTGCAAGATGGCTGACGGCACACGGTACCGTTCCAACGAAAGTCGTGCCAAGCAACGCGCGCAGTGAGGTGAAACATCGGCTATTCAGTCCTTTCCTGCCAGTTGGTGGTTACCTGCCTACGGCCGTTTTGGTGCTACCACCATGCTGCGTAATACGAGGACGACACTTGATCTTCACGGCGCCCCGGGTGAAGGAGTCGTCCGAGCCCTTGCTCGACCATACATAAGCTTCCCCGGTTCCTAGGTGACTCATCTTGTCGGAGGTCAGCTCGCCAAGGGCAGCATTCGCCTTCTGGATATGCTTCAGCCAGGCGGGCGAGTTGAATTTGTGCATGATGATCTGTGATGACAGCTCGATCAGCGAGACCGGGACTGATGGCGGATCCTGAGAGGCGACCATGATGCTGGTCCCTTTGTGTCGCATCTCACGGACAACCTCGACTAGGCCGGAAACCAGGTCATCGTTCTCAATGTACTTGTGGGCTTCATCGAAAACTACCAGCTTGTTGAAGGCATTTCCCTGGTAGGTTGCTTCCGAGAAAATCTGCAGCATTACGACGAACAGGCCGAGGGCCTCGTCCTTTTCGATGTATTCATCTCGCAGATCCACCATGATCAAACGGCCAGGGCGAATCAGATCCTGGAGCCGCTGGTTATCATCGATATACTCGCTGGCAAACAGCAGACGCGTCTGGGCCAGCTCTTTAAGGTGATCGGACAGGCCCGAGTTATCGATACCAGCCCGCAGGGCATCCAAAGTCAGGTTGTCCCGTAGTCCCCGCATGATGAGGTTGATTTGCCGCATATACATGCTCTGGCTGCCAATCGCCCCCATCAGGAATTTCCAGTGAGCCGCCTTGAGTTCGGAGGCAGAAAAAGCAATCGGCTTAACCTCGATATCCGGGTACTCGGCCCGGCGATCATCCACCTTGTTTGCCGGGGTAAGAATCAGGACATCCTTCAGCGCTTCCGGGTTGGCCTTGTAACGCTCACGAAGGATGCGGATCTCCTCATCCACCGAGTTGGCATTGATCATCGAGGTAAACTCCGGCGCATAATCCTGCGTCGGGCTGTAATGGAAAATGACCGTGGCGAGCGGGCTTGGCAGCACATTGATGTGCTGAAGCGGCATGGAGGCCATCTCAATGACGGTTCCAAGGGTGTAGCTCTTGCCACCGCCTTGAACCCCAAAGAGACTGATCGTGTGGGTGTGGTCGAGGTCCAGGGCAATCTTTCTGCCGGAAACCTCTCCGAGCAAACCGTACTGGGGTGAGTCACCATTAACACCCAGCATAATGTCATAGCTGACCTCGCCTTGAGACGCGTGCTCGGATGTCGAATGATCCAGCGCTTCAAGCTCGGGTCGAACAGGAGCTTCCGGTTCAACAGCAACAGCGGCGGGCTGTTCGTGGTCGTTTTCTTTTTCGGGCGCAATGGTGGTAGGTCGAGGCGCTTGCTCGACTGGGTCCGCCTGTTCTTCCTTTTCCTCTTGGGCAGGTGCGGGTGTTTCCTCTGCGGCAGGAGGTGTCGACTGGGTAATTGATGCCTCCGGTTCTTCATCCCAAAGCTCATCGACCGTCCAGGATGTTGACCGTGCTCTCTTGGGCGCGATGAAAGCGGCTGTCTCGAGCTTCGGCACGTTCGGTATGAACTGCTCGCTCAGGAGGTGTGCGGCCGGTTCCTCCTCAATCTCGACGGAAACAGGCTTGCGGCAGTTCTCCAGCAAAGCATGAATGAGATCCTTGCCGATGCGGTGGAATTCGATGCCCACCTCGTTGTCAGGGGCCTCGGTTCCGGCCTTGTCAAAGTCGAAGATCAGGGCGCAGCGTCTAAATTGAAGCGAGTAGCCCTGTTCGATGGATTCAAGTAGCCCTCGCGCTTCCTGCGCGGCAGTCACATCAAAAATCCCATAACGCAGTGAGCGTTCCAGATAGAACCGAAGGATCTGAACCAACTCCCGGCTCTTGAGCAACCTATCCGGCCGGTCCGGCTTTTTCAGGGCCGGGTCAAAGTGACGCTGGATGATGCGCTCACTCTGATTGATCTGGGCGGAAATCCGCTCCTTCAGTTGGTTGAAGGCCGCAAAATCGCCTACCTGCGAATAACACTTCACCTCGACCAGATTGCAGGTGATCGTCCTGTTGTTCAAATCCAAGTCGAACAATCCCAGGTCGGTGCGTTGCAAGCTAATGGCATCGTTGATATCGTCCGCTTCACCATTTGAGCGGTAAAGGTCCGTATGGGCATCCAAAGGGACAATGACTTGGTTGCTCAATGCCCCCTGGTATTCGAGATACAGTCGAGCCAAAGCTAGGCCGAGCGCTTCCGCCTGCTGCGTCGGTGCAGAGATCAGCTTCAATGCAAGCTGCCCAGAGAGTGAGCGTAGGTTTGCCAGAATCTGAACCGATTGCTCGCCATCAGCCGACAGTCCGTGCCTGAGCAGGACCGGCTCCAACATGGCCTCAAGCTCATCGCTTGAGCGCGAGGAGATAATCAGATTGTGGGTTGCCTGAGAAGTGGCTCCAGGAACGTAGTCAATCAGATAGTCCGGTCTGTTTTTTCGGCCGCCATGGTCAAAAAACTCAATCCCCATGTTGCGATCAATGGTGAATACCCAATCGCTGATTTGATGGACTTCATAGATCAGTTCTCGTTGAGCTACATCTAGACCTAATGTCACGACGGGCACTGACTTGAAGCTGGCCCCGGAGGCTGCAACAGCTGCGGTGGCAAAACAGATGTGGCGGCTCAAGCTTGAAAGCAAGTCAAAACAAGCCGCCTGGCTATCGGAATTGAGCGAGCGACCGACAACTGGTCGCTTGTTCCAGTAGGTTCCCGAATCATCGTCAGCAAACTCAGTGCTGAAGTCCTGAATCAGTCCATGAAGAGGTGTGACTCCCATCGGCTTCTCTGCGATAGAGAGTTCCTCGGCAGGAAACACATCCAGCAGCACACTAATATGGGCGGGGAACGCCTTGGCATTCGCATGAAATTCCGAAAGAGCATGCTTAGCCAGATTCAGTTTCGAGAACAGGTGGCTGCCGGTCGAAGTTGCAAAGGCGTCTGCCGCCTCGTTAACCGTAGATTCTGGACGAACCATTGATTCAATGGATTCACCCAGTACAGGAGAGTCCGGGTCAGATGTAAATAGTCGCACGTCGTAGCGCAAATCAGCATGTTCGCGTTTCTGTTGCAGTGAAAGCAATGCATCTGCGATGACAGATCCGGCGCCAGCATTGAACACATTCAGCGACAACTTACGAACATACGGATGCTGGGAAAGATATCGCTCAATCTTGTCTGCAATCACTTTCCCAGAGATATCCACTCCCGCTGCTGATGGCTCCGCCATGCCAAGCGCGGAGCAGATCTCGGCCATTAAACCTCGAGAGTTCACCTCGGTAGTGGGAGCGTACAGAGCCCAGAAAGCATTCAGATTGTCGACGGGCGTAAAAATGCGGCCATCCTCAACAGGAATCCCGACCGGATATGCCGATGGAACGAGGCTCTCCAACAACGCAGATCTGACATGCGGGATGTGATCTTTTCCGCTGGCCTTGATCTTTTCAATCCAGTCTTTGCCTAGCGTTACCCAGCTGTTTAGCCACAAGGTGCGGAGCGGATGTGTCGGGGAGACCAGAACTGCCTCGCGGTGTCTGCCGCGAAAATCCGTCAGGATCACGTGTATTGAATCCACCGCAAGGACATTACGCAATGCCTGCAGATGCTGTTGACGCTCCGCCCCCGATGAAATTTCAGCCTGTCGGATGAGGTTTCGTACAAGGTCAAGATAGGCTTCGGCGTAAGCAACGCACTCCTTCTCCGTGTCTCGGAAGGCGAATCCCTGCATAATCAATTCCGCTGCATCTTTCCGTATGGCAGCGAATAGTTCTTCTCTAGCAGCCAAGAACGATGCCATGGCAGCAGAAGTTGGCAGCGTTAAGCCCACTTCTGAAGGCAGTTCAGCCACATCGAGATTAACCTGCATGCGCCAGCCAGACGGGTGCTTTGGCTCCGCCAATATCCGCTGCTCGATAGTCTTGAGCATGCGCGACATAGGAATTTGCACAACACCTTCATGGCCAAACTTTGCTAGTAAAGTTTCTTGGCGTGACGCCTTCTTGGAACGACCACCTTCCGCCCAAGTAACACTGCTTGGCGTTATTTCATCGGGATTGCGTTCGTCGCCCAGGGCGGTAAGCTGCAAGCGAAATCGTGCATGCTCGAGGCTTTGCTCAATTGGAATCGCCCGCTGAGGCGGCTCTTCCTCAATGCTTCCACCTGGAAGGACGTAGAAAGGCTCACTCTCATACGAACGCTTGGCAGCCTCAGGGCCAATGTCCGCCTCTAGCGGAATTGGATCACCATCAGCAGTCCAAGGCAGTACCCGAATGAAGTGCCAGCCCTCATCAAACTCAATTTTGTTCAGCTTATCCAGAGTAACGGTGCACTGCAGCCTGTTGGGCGTCCAGGCTTTGACCTTCTTTGATTTTCCGACCGGGCCATCGCTTTGGGAAAAAATCTGAACCGAAAAGTGGTCCAACCCGCTGACCTTGCCTGGATGAGGCTTGACCTCGAAAACAAGGTTCATCTTGCGGCGGTCATTAGGAACTAATATCTGCTGTCCGATGAGGCCAGATAGCTGGTCGTTGGTATCACTCTCCTGAACAACCGGCAAATCGGTTTCTAAGACCGACAGCAAAACCTTATCGAGAGACAGCTCTTCCTGGAATGCCCACTTGTCGAACGAAATCCCCCACCAGTTTTTGTCCGTTGCGATGGGCGCGGTCCAAGACTCCGGTTCTTGGATATCGTATTTTTCAAAGTAGCTAGACAGTGACGCTTCCAATGCCCAATCACTGAGCCCCAAATCTGCGATGCGTCCACGCACAGACTTGTGAGAAGTCATCAGATTCCGAACGCTGCCCAGGTTCCGTCTGATCTTGCTATTGACCATGCCAGGGTCAGCAAAGAGCTTGAAGTCGGGAATCAACGTCAATTCATACAAACTGGCTCCAAGCGTTTCTCCGTCAATTCCATTTTCTAGCGCCGTGAGTAGATATCTCACGCGGGAAACGTCGTCGGCGAGTAGCCATTCTTCCTCTGCAATGATTCCGAAGAGGTCACGCACGTGGCCAAGCAGAGTTGCAGGCAATCGACTGAGCAGCAGATTGGTCAGATCTTCGTAGATCGCCGCAAAAGTGAGATCTTCAAATGTAGCCACGCCGAAGGAGTCCTCGGCGCTGGTCCGCAACGATGTTGGAATGAAAACCAGAAGAGGCTGGCGCAGCTCACCGTTCGCATCTGGATTTCGCAGCTCCACCAGTTTGGTGGATGTCACTCGAAATGGCTTACCTTCCTGGTCGTGACCACCAAGGATGAAGATGTTCCCGTCAGGGCGAGTTCGGCGCAGCTCTTTACAGACCGACTCCATCACATCGTCGTCAAGGTCGGTAACTCGCATGCAGTGGCCTGGGCCACGATCGCTCAATATTGCCTCGATACGAGGGCACAACAGACCTGCTACCGCCGCGTTCAGTTTTCCCTGCGTCAGCCTAGTAAACGCGTCGCTCATGTGCGCTTCCCTTTCTTTTCCGTTACATTGCTTTTCTCAATTGCATAGCGTGGAGACACCTTCTGGGTCACGTAGGCATCCGACAGGTCTTCATAGAAACCGATTTCGCGCAGCCGACGCTTGAAGGCTTCAAGATTCAAGCGCAAAGCTTGCCGGTCCAGAATGCTGCTATTGCTCTGGCTGTTTTCTGGTAGTCGGTCAATATGGAAGCCATAACGGTTTCTCAGGAATCCCAACAGTTCCTCGATACGCACTTCCCGAGTGATAAAACGCCCACCATCCTGAGTCAGCACGGCAATCTG
>JALCZJ010000038.1 GCA_022690815.1 Ferrimicrobium sp. | reverse complement strand
TCATAGGTGAGGACCCCTCCGGTGATGATGGCTAACGTTGCCCCAAGGGCGAGGAGCTTCATTCCTCGCCCTTGGGGTTCCTTTGTCTTGTGTGCTTGGAGCGTGAGCTCTTATGCAGCCTCATTGTTGTGTCCGTTGTGTCGCTTGCGTTCGATGACCACATAGCCAAGACCACCGAGTCCGATACCAGCGATGGCCAGATTCCGTTTAGGCCCCCGAAAGCACAAACGACATGATCAGAACAAAGAGCACAAACGCTGTGACGATGGCCATCGGCGGATCATCCTCATAAATGAAGCTGATCACACCGGTGACCACCCGCAGAATCGGGGTGAGCAGCAGAACGATCAGTCCCATGACTACGATCCCACGGCCCTCGCCGTTCTTGCCAGCTTTGAGATACTTGATGATGCCGCCAAAGGTGTGAGGGAAGAGCGCGGTCTTGCCAGCGACGGTGTGATATGATACGCCACCGGTAATCTTGGCATAACCAGGGTGGTGGATGAAGATGATGACTAACCCGATCGTCACGACGATAACCGAGAGGACTACGCCAATACGAAGCACCCAGCTGATGGCGATCTCGGTCTGGCGAACCTTCTGTTCGAGCCTCTCAAGCTCCTCTGGAGTCTTTTCACGTTGTGCCATTTAGAACAACCCCCTTTGGAACATCTCAATCGCGATCACCGCAAGTACGACCACAAACAGGATTCGAACCTTGTTGGAGTGAATTCGCCCAAGGACCTTGGCTCCCATCATGGAACCACCCAGGACTCCAGCCGCTACCGGTGCGGCGATGATCGGGTCGATCTGACCGCGTGCGAAGTACACCCCGGCACTCGCCGCCGCCGTCACCCCGATCATGAAGTTCGAGGTCGCCGTCGACACCTTCATCGGAAGGTGCATGGCAAGATCCATCGCCGGGACCTTCAAAGCTCCAGACCCAATACCGAGCAGGGCCGAAACCATCCCAGCTACGAACATCAGCGCCAGCCCAGGCTTGGTGCCAACGACCTTATAGCTGATCTCCTGCTTCTCAGCGTCATCGTAGTAACTACCGTGGAGTTTGAAATAGTTCGCGATCCGATCATGAGAGACCGACAGCAGCGCAACCGCCTTGCGCTTGCGGAACATGGCGATGGCTGAGTAGCCGAGCACCACCCCGAACAGGATGAACAGGAATCTCGCCGGCAAGACGGTGGTGAGGTAGGCACCCGTCACCGCTCCCGTCGTGGTCGCTATCTCGAGGAACATACCAGCCCGTAGGTTGGTCATGCGTTCTCGCACGTACGCTGCTGCTGCGCCTGAAGAGGTCGCGATCACCGAGATGATCGAGGCACCAATCGCAAGTCGAATGTCAACGTGGAAGAGCAGCGTCAACACCGGGACGACGATCACTCCACCACCGAGACCGACCAACGATCCGAGCACCCCGGCCAAAATCGAGATCAACGCCAACAGGACTACGAAATCTATAGGAGACACGGTAACCAATCTAGCAGAAAGCCTGCCGGTTCGGAAACGGACTGGAGACGTGCCACCGATCGACCCGTGAGACCTGTTATCCCAGCTGGAAGCGATACGCTGGGCCCACTTGTCCGAATGACCGGACAGGTTGACGATCTGGTTTTGGAGCAAATCGACGATTGCGATATTTGTCTACTTATCGAATTGGGTTTAAACCAAATGTTTATCGAGGACAACGGACGGACACCATGGGGCAGTCGGGAGCCCTTTGCGCTGCACACCCCTCAGATTGCATGGTCTATCTGTGGAGATCAAGGCCGAGACGAGAAAGCTCCAATCCCAAGGCGCCGACTGGATAACCGCGCGCCGTACGACCCCAAGGTGAACTACCTCCAAAGCAAGGCTACCCCGACCACATCAGCCACAGCCCGAATCCAAGCGCGCCGATCAGCTGCAAAGAAGGCATAATCCACGATCGCCCATCGCCCACCAAGGAGCGACGCCAGACCATTAGCATCAGCTACGACCATGATGGGTGCTCCGACACCACCGGGTTTGTTGCCCCCCATTGAAGACGGTGACCGAGCGCGTCAACCTCCTCGCGACCGAGAACCATCGATCAACGCCTCGCGCACCATGAACGCCCTTACTCACCGTCGCGGGCAGCCCCCGGTGCTCTGATGTAATCGTAACGCCTATCACTGGGGCAACCCACCCGCTCTGTTGACATCATCGAGATCACGCCCAGCGACACGGCAGGTTTGTGTCAACCTCTACCCCGTGTGAGTATCACCGCATCTCTCGACGCTTCGACCCAGTCATCCGACATGCCACAACCCACCATGAGACAAGACAAGAGAGAATACAGTAAAAGTTGACCAATAGAGTCAGAAAACATGCGATAGACTCACAGAGGTTTTCGATGTGACCACCAATTGCCGCTTCGAACCCGGCGACCACCGCAGCCCGCGACGCTCGATCCCAGCACCGATACCCGTCTATTGGACGAACGAGCTGTACCAACTCCAAGTGGGTGGGGCAGCGCTCGACCAGTCACCATCGTTCAAGCAACGATCCCAACGTGACCATGACGAGGCCTGCAAAGACAATCTCCGCAAAAGTCAAGCTATCGTGTGAGAATCGTCGACGCCTATCCTCGTCTGAGATGGGCTCCAACCGCGCTCGCCCGCTGATCGATTCGCTCGATCAGCTCCTGGATAACCCCCTCCTCGATCACCCCGGCATCGGATTCAAGCCGTAGGCGAATACCGAGATAGCTGATTGATGGTGCATCGCTTCGCACAAACCGATCAAAGATCATCACATCGCGCACGAGCTCACCACCAGTAGCGACGACCATGTCAACGAGCGGTGCAACCGGCGACTGACCGGCCAGCGAGAAGGACAGATCGAGCGTACTCGCGGTGTAGACCGACGGGACAACGAGGTCCTCCAGCGGCTGCATCGACTCAACCAGCACCTCGAAGTCGACCTCGAGGTATCCAAAACGACCCTCCACCAGGTGGGCAAGCTCAACTGGGATCTGACGAGGATGCAGTTCACCGACCACCCCGATCACCCTCCCATCGAGGGAAAGATCCGCCACCCGACCTGGGTGCAGCTCTGGCCATCCTGTGCGCCGAGTATCGTTAAGCCCTGCATTATTAGGCCCTGCATTATTAGGCCCTGCATTATTAGGCACTGCATTATTCGGTGTTGCATCGCGAGGACCGGCCACGAGCCGATCCTGGAGTCCAAACAGGCGAGTAAGCGCCGTGACAACCGGGGCGATCACCATCAGACCATTCTCGCCCCCCTCGATCAGGACCCCCAGACGGAGGTGCTCATCAGGAAGCGAGGCTGATGTGTCTAACGTTCGCAGCATTACCGGCCCGAGCTCAAAAAGTGCGATCGGGGTCGCCCGACGAGTGAGGTTGACCCGCAACGAGCGCAACAAACCGGCGAGCACGCTCTGGCGCAACTCCGACTCGTTGGCCGCCAGCGGATCACTGAGGGCGATCGGTTCGAACGCGCCACCAGCGACCTCGTGCTCCTCAGGGGAGACGATGGTCACGGACCACGCCTCAAAGATTCCCATGCCCGCCAGCATCGACTTCAACCGACGAATGAGTTGTTGGCGCGCCGTGAGACCACCGGTGGTCGTAACCACCAACGGGGTCGAGGCGATGCGCTGATAACCAAAATGTCGTGCGACCTCTTCGATCACCTCGATCTCAGTGGTGACGTCTGGCCGAAAACTCGGTGGCGTCACCAAGAAGTCCTCCCCGCTTGGCTCAATCACAAAGCCGATGCGCGCGAGCGGACCACCCGGGGCCAGCACGGCGAGGGGCTCAGCCACTGGCTCATGCCCGAGGATAGCACCTACCCGAGCAGCACGGACCTTGATCGGGACCGGTGACGCAATAGCATTGACCCGCTCCGACAACGACCCGACCAGCGTAAGGTTGGCCAAGCTAGCGATTCGCTCAATCGCCACAGCACAGATCTCTGGATCGGTTCCACGCTCGAAACGGCCGGAGGCCTCGCTACGAGCATTGAGGCGCTTGGCGGTGCGCGCGATGCGGCTGGGTGGGAAGTGAGCAGCCTCGATAAGGACCGTCACCGTCTCGGCACTCACCTCGGTTGCGAGACCACCCATGACACCGGCGAGCCCCGCGACCCGGTCATCACCATCAACGATCACGACATCGGTCGTCTCGAGTGTGCGAGTCGACCCATCGAGGGTAACAACAGCTTCATCTGGCCGTGCAAAGCGTGCGGCGATGGTCTCCCCTGCTAAACGGGTGACATCATAGGGATGCGTTGGTTGTCCGAGCTCAAGCATGACGTAGTTGCTGGCATCGACGACCGGGCTGATCGAACGCATGCCGGCAAGCCGCAGTCGACGGCTTCGCCACAGATCGAACGAGGCGGACTGGACACCGGAAAGCTTGGCGACCACCAGCCGATCACATGCCTCCAGATCATTGACGGGGTCAGGCTCCACCCGGAGTGGGAACCTCAAAGGCGAAGCTGCGACGAACTTGACGTTGAGCCAGGCGGCGAGATCCCGGGCGACACCGATGACGCAGTTGGCATCCGGGCGATTGGCCTCGATGGCGAGGTCGAACACCACATCGTCGCCGAGTTGGAAATGTTCTTTGAATGAGACTCCCACGGGAGTTGATGGGTCGAGTATCAAAAGACCACCCGCCTCGGTGGAGACACCCACCTCAACCGGGGAACAGAGCATGCCAAGGGAGACAACGCCACGCATCTTGCGCTCCCCTAGTGTCATGCCCGTTGGGAGCGTGACCCCTGGTCGAGCCCAGGGTACCTTGTCGCCGACCTGGAAATTCCAGGCGCCACAGACCACTGACTTTGGATCTCCGTGGCCATCATCGACAAGGGTCGCGCGGATCTTATCGGCACCCTCAATCGACTCGAGCGAGACGACCTGGCCAACAACCACGCCATCGAGTGAGGCTGGGGCATGCTCCACACCCTCGACCACCATGCCGAGATCATTCATCGCGTCCACGAGTTGGCGAACACCGCCATGCTCTGGGCCGACCCGAAGTGCGTCAGTGAGGTCGAACAGCTCGCTCACGTCGAGGAACTCCGCCAGCCATGCCAGGGTGATCTTCACAACACTCCTCTCATCTGAGCCAAAACTCGTAGATCGTTCTCGGGCAAGACGCGCATATCTTTGAGTGCCACCTTCATCTGGGCCAGTCGGTCGATGCCGAACCCAAAGGCAAAACCGCTGTAGACCTCTGGATCGATGCCAACATGGGCAAAGACGTTCGGATGAACCATGCCTGAGCCGCCCAGTTCAATCCAACCAGTCCCCGAGCAGGTACGACAGCCCTGACCGCGACAGATCGTGCAGGTGATCTCGAACTCCGCCGATGGCTCGGTGAACGGGAAATAGGCAGGACGGAGGCGGGCCTGGATTCCTGGACCGAAGTAGGCCGAGGTAAATGCCTCGATAGTGGCCTTTAGGTGAGCGAACGTGATACCGCGATCGACGACGAGGGCCTCAAGCTGATGAAACGCTGGGGTGTGGCGCGCATCGGGGGTGTCGCGACGATAGACACGACCAGGGACGATGGCGTAGATCGGCGGCTTGGTTGACTGCATCAGCCTGATCTGCACCGGCGAGGTGTGGGTCCGCAGCAACGTTGACTCCCTCTCGCCGTAGTTGAGGTAAAAGCTATCCTGATTCGCCCGTGCTGGATGGAATTTAGGGATATTGAGCGCCTCGAAGTTGTGGAACTCCGTCTCGACCTCGGGGCCCTCGGCGACGATGAACCCCATTGACGTGAAGAGGTCCTCGAGTATCATGCGGGTCTGGGTAATAAGGTGCAGGGCACCAGTTCCGTGAAGGCGTCCTGGATAGAGGTAGTTGGCGATATCGTCATGCTCTGCCGCGAGCCGAGCGCTGAGCTCGAGCTCGCCCACCCGCTGCTCGGCATCCTCGAGCGCGGCATCGAGGCGGGCACGCGCGTCGTGGAGCCGCGAACCAACGCGAGGTCGGTCCTCAGGAGCGACCTGTCGCATGGCCTTCGAGATCGTCGCAAGCGGTGCCGTCGGTGCATGAACCTGCTCCTTGACCTCCAACAAGTCCTTGGTCGTCTCGATCGTCGCGAGTGTGGCCTCAAACCGCTGTACAAACTCTGCCAGCTCTTCGAGCAATGCATCGATCTCGGCCATTGTGATCCTCTCATCCCTTGACGTCTGTAATCAGGATAAACGGTGAATCCCTGGGCTCGTGATGATGAGCTCGTCCGAGGCAGACACGACGAGCTCTCAGGAGCACGAACACACAGTTGTGCTACTACATGGCTCCCGTTGGTGCCGCGGCTTACCTGTGGCATGCCAGCCGATTACTCACCAAGAGCAGCGAGATGAAAGAGTGCAATCGAGCCGGCGACACCGGCGTTTAACGACTCTACCTGCGAACGCTGCGCAATTGAGACACTCCAAGCGCAACGTGAGCACAGTTCATCGGGGATTCCATGCGCCTCAGAACCTATCAACAACGCAATCGGCGCCGCTGGTGCAACCTCAGTCAGGCTCATGCCAGCGTGGGGAACGAGTGCGACACCGGTCACGCCACACTCCCCCAACTCGACGAGACAGGCACCATAGTCATCGGTCTCATGGATGGCTACCAGGCCTAGCAGGCCAGTGGTCGCACGAACAACCTTAGGTGAGAACGGATCCACCGTGTCTGGTCCCACCACGAGACCGACCCGCTCGAAGAAGGCCAGCGCGGAGCGTAGCAGGGTTCCCAAGTTGCCGGGATCCTGGAGACCGATCGGCACCAAGATACAATCACGCTCGGCGACGCTCGCCAATGAATCGGTCACAATCGACTTGACGCCGATGACACCGTCCGAGGTGTCGAGGGAAGAGATTTGTTCAAGGCGCCGTTGGGAAACAACCCGCAACCGATCACCCACGGCCCGGTAGCGGTCGACCTGGTCGGGGCTGGTGAATACCAATGCGAGCTCTTCCCCAAGCGCTAGCGCCTGATCGACAGAGCGCCGGCCCTCGAGGACATAAAGACCCCAGGCCCGGCGCTTAGAACGCGAACGTGTGAGCTCACGAAGCTGAACTAGCTCAGCCTGCGTTGCCGCTCTGATGGCGCTAGCGACCAGAAACGGAACTCACCAGTCGAGCGAAGGCACCCGGATCGGTCACGGCCAGATCAGCCAGGATCTTGCGATCGACCTCGACGCCGGCCTCCTTCATCTGAAACATCAGCCGCGAATAGCTGGTGCCATTGAGGCGTGCCGCAGCGTTGATCCGCTGGATCCATAGGCGTCGGAACTCTCCCTTGCGTGCCCTACGATCACGATAGGCATACTGCAGCGAGTGCATGACCTGCTCATGAGCGGCCCGATAGCTGCGACTCTTGTTGCCGTAGTATCCGCTCGCGAGCTCAAGAATCTTACGACGATGCTTCTTTGAATTGATGGACCGTTTAACTCGTGCCATGTCTTCTCCTTATTCCTCTTTGAACCATATGCCTATTACAACTCTGTACTACCCGGGTCGCCGTACCTGTCGGGACCGTCTTGCTTGTCGGACCGCTAACGCTCCTTTAGCTGAGGCCATCGACCGGTTGAACCAAATTCAGGGGTGTTCTCGACCGCTGGAGCCGTATCTGTTGGGCTCTAACTCAGTTAACCTCTAACTCAGTTGGGCTCTTACTAACTTGAGCCTCACCTCCGTTAAGCTCCATCACCCACCGGCCCCAACCTCGCTTACGTATGCTCGCTAGGTTGAGCAGCTGGTACTCGAAGGAGTCACCCGGCCTCGCTCGTTAAGGATCGAGTCTCCACGCGCTCCTGGAACGACCAGTCACCACTTCGCTCATCGACCGCGAGCAAGCCGGTGGTTGCCGACCCCTCCCAATCGATGCGTCGCAACGACACCACGAAGTCAACCAACAAGGACTAGCGCCCTAGCAACTTCCTCACTCGACGTGCATCTCCACTCGAAACCTCAACATCCTGATGGAGGTGACGCATCCGCTTCGAGGACTTCTTCTCCAGCAAATGCGAGGTGAAAGCATGCTGCCTGCGTAACTTACCCGTTCCGGTGACCTTGAATCGAGCCTTGGCTCCTTTGTCGGTCTTCATCTTCGGCATCTCTCATTTACCTTTCTTCCTACCAAAGCATCATCTACTCTGGACCCTGCACAACAACCAACGACGAACAACGTAGCGCTTGCTCACACGAGCGGACGTGCTCTCTTCCTATGCCCAAGGACGAACTCGAGTGGGAATCCCTGTATCCACGATGCCTCTGCGCACCACCACATCGAACCTCAACCCCAATACGACCCTGTAGCTCCAACTCTGAATGAACTTCTATCTTCTCTGCGGCGCGAGAACCCCGATCGTCATATCAAGGCATCCCGGTATCAACCTGACTTGAACCAATGAACTCATCCAACCGAACTGCTCTAACCAGGATCAGCACGCTCGAAACGGGACTGCATCGAGACGGTATCCACACAACCCACAACCGCGAACTCCACAACCGCGAACTCCACGCCAGCGGACCCGATCCTGATCGCCCGTCAACCCAGCCTTCCTCTTGAAGGCACTGCAACGCAACTTGGATATTTACTCGTGCTTACCAGTGTTGTCCTGACGAGCACCGTACTCATCGACCCTGTGCTCATGAACCCTCGGCTCATGAACCCTGTTTCCATCAACTTCGCAATCGGTCGACAACCAAACGCGTCAAGCACCGTCGATTACCCCGCTCACCGGCTACGAAGACTGAGTACCGCAACGGCGCGGAACTTGCCCTCACGACAGCCACCAACAAAGCGCCGCTCAGCCACTTAGCAGTTTGCCTCTGCTTACCTGGCGGCCCCTTCTGGAGCCGGCGCCTCGCCTACTGAAGCCGAAGGGACATCCTCGACCGGGGATCCAGCCTGGGGGGGCTCTGTTGCTTCAGCGGGTGCAGTCCCGTTGGAGGCGCTACCGTTGTTCGCGGTAGAACCGTTGACCGAACGTTGAGCGGCTCCATTTGAGGATGGTCCTCCACGAGAGCTGGGGCGGCCCGATCCCTGTGCAACCGATTCCCCAGGAGCTGACCCCTGGGCCTTCGTCACCGGGCGCTTATCGGGCACGAGCACCATGAGCATGTTACGACCATCAAGCTTGGGAAAGGTCTCAACGCGACCGACCTCCTTCACTCCCTCGATGACCCGCTCAAGAATCTCTTGACCGAGCTCAGGGTGGAAGATCTCTCGCCCGCGAAACATAATGGTCACCTTGACCTTATGACCTTCTGCCAGGAACTTGTGGACTTGGCGCGTCTTGGTATCAAAATCTCCAACCCCGATCTTGGGACGATACTTCATCTCCTTGATCTGTGTGGCAGATGCCTTCCGCTTGGATTCCTTGGTTCGCTGTGCCTGATCGAACTTGAACTTGCCATAGTCCATAATCTTGGCAACCGGGGGCCGAGCCATCGGCGCGACCTCCACGAGGTCCATATCAAGCGCTCGCGACATGGTGAGTGCCTCCTGGATAGGCTTAATGCCTAGCTGGTTCCCATCAGGTCCAACCAAGCGAACCTCACGGACTCGGATTTGATCATTGATCCGTGCATCGGGGTCTGGTGTTGAGGCGATAGAGCTACTCCTTCCAATCTGTGAACTTCACGAGAGGCAACGTCGCTCCACCTGAACCCAGCTGCTCTGACTCGAGCCAGTAGGGGGGAGACAGAACTCCGCTTAGCCTTCTAGAATCACTCTAGCAGTCAGATGACTGCTTCCCTACCCAACCAACTCCTGTTCAACCAAGACGAAAGGGCGGTACATCTCTCGATGTCGGCAGAGGAAGAACAAATCTTAAAGCTGCAGCGCGAACTCCTCGACGCTGAACCTGGCGCCATCATCGCAAACCATGCCTATGGCCTCTTCGAACTCGCAGGGCTCTACCTTGGCACCACCCCACCCAGACTTACCGATGCCAGCCTCGCTATCGATGCCTTCGCCGGCCTACTGAGTGCCGTCGAAGATCGTCTTGGCGAAATCGGCCAACCGCTACAGGATGGGCTCCGACAGCTCCAAGCTGCCTTCGTCCAGGTCGCCAAGCTCGATCACCCGACCTCCTCGACCCCGTCCGAGTAGCAGCACCAGCCACCCCCCCCAGGCAGGCCCGTCGCCAGCAGACCTCAACGCACCGCCACAGGTCAACCAGCCGGTGCGATCCCAAAGCACCCGATCGATCGATCCAAAGTAGGACTCTCCTCGACCGGTTCAGGGGCAGCTACGTAGTTGTGGCCCACGTGACACGGACACCACTCCGAGACTCTGACGCGGCCTCACGGTACTTGGTGACAGAACATTTTTGGTGGCAGAACACGTTGTGACGCGCCAATTACAACCAAAACTCCTGGCTCCAACACGGGCACCAGCTTGTGGCACCCAGTCGATCTGCCAAAGTTGGGCTCAGCAAAGCCAAAGAAGATTTCATTTGGTGTTTGCGACCGATGCATCATCGCACCAGCCTTGCTCCCCCGATCGAGATCGGCGCAGCTCAAGATCGACGCTGTTTGAGACCAACACAGATGCCACCACCCTCATGCCAGGTTTGGACTGGCACAGGTTTGGACTGGCGGTGAATGGGCTAGGAAAGTTTGTGCAGGGTTGCAACCTCGAGCTCCCCGCCAAAGCCAGCCTTGAGACGAACCGAGACTCGAACCCCGATGCCGATTGCTCTGGATCCATCGTCGATGGTAATGCAGTGGAAGCGAACCTCGTGTGGCGGTTTTACATTGAGGCGTACCGTGCCAAGGCCAACGTGTGGATCAAAGCTCGTCACCTGACCTTCGAGCATCTGCGTCTGATCATAGAGCGCCATCGGGATGACCTCTCTCGCCCGTCCGTCGGCACCAGCCACCCGCTGATTCGCTTCACCCAGCCGCTGCCACCAAGCTCGGAGCCACCCCATAGTCAGGGAACGACCTTCGACAGCGGAAGCTCAAGGATATCGGTGGCACCCCGATCTTTCAGCGACGGAATCAGAAGATTGATCGCTGATCGGGGGACGACAGCCTCGACCGCAAAGCCGCTCTCCTGATACAGGGCCGAGACGGTGGGCGACTTCATCGCCGGGAGTGCCTCGATGATCGCACTCAGGTTCTCAGCACCGACATTGAGTTTCACCAAGACGCGATCCCGCGCCGACAACGCACCGACGAGCAACGTCTTGAGCTGCTCCATCGCGTGCCGTTTCTCGGGGTCAGCGGCACTTTTAGGATTGGCGATCAGCTCAGTGTAGGACACGAGCACTGTCTCGATGATCCTCAAACCAGCAGCACGAAGCGCCCTGCCGGTCTCGGTGATCTCAACCACCGCGTCGGCAATCTCGGGGATCTTCGCCTCGGTGGCCCCATAGGAAAGAAGAATCACTGGATCGATGCCATGGGACTTGAGAAAGCGACGAGCGAGCTCTGGATATTCGGTAGCGACCCTGACCCGATCGTTGAGATCGGCAACGGAGTGGACATCGCTATCTTCACCAACGGCCAAAACCACACGAATGGGTCGGGCCGTAGCCTTCGAGTACTGGAGCTCACCCAGTGAGACGACATCGGCACCTGTCTCCTCGATCCAATCACGGCCGGTGATACCAAGGTCAAATAGCCCCTCGGCGACATACGTCGGGATCTCTTGTGGCCGAAGGACCCGAACCTCTTGCACGCGTGGATCATCGATCATCGCACGGTAGTCAACCTCACTGGAGCGTTCGATCGCGAGATCAGCCTCGCGAAACAGGGTAAAGGTAGCCTTCTCCAGACTTCCCTTTGGAACAACGATGCGAAGCATCTCGCTACCCCTTCGCCAACTGGCGATAGAGCGAGGCGAGGCGCACGACAGCGAGTGCGGCGTCAAAGCCCTTGTTGCCATCCTTGCCGCCGGCCCGATTCAATCCCTGCTCAATCGTCTCAACGGTGAGGATCGCGTTCACGATCGGCACGTTCGAGGAGACAGCCAACTCCATGAGCTGGCTAGCACTTTGCCCAACGACCACGTCATAGTGACTCGTCTCACCCCTGACGACCGCACCCACTGCGACGATCCCATTGAGTGAACGATGCTCACGCAATTGCCTCACCGCTCCAGCGATTTCGAGTGCACCCGGAACCCACACGACGGTGAGCGCGGCGTCCTCGACCCCAACCGCGTGAAAACCGGCCCTGGCTCCGGCGACCAACGGGTCGACAATCACCTGGTTAAACTCCGAAGCGACGATGCCAAAACGATCGCCGGGCCCTGCGCTCAGCTGGCCAATCAGCTCCTCTGGGCCTCGACGATCCTCACCTGGATTCTTCACAACCTCTCCCATGCTCGCCATCTCTCTTTCGCTGTCTTCAACCTACAAGCGCCAAACAAGTCTCACCCCCGTCTTGAGCCCGGATCCACCGATAATCCAAAGTTCTTATCATCCTCCTTGGTCACTACGACAAGGTGATGTCCTTAAGCAACCCTAGGTGCCGATACTCAGGCGTTAGGGACATTCCAAACGAGTACACCTCGCATCGGCGTGACCCTGCAAGCAGTGTTCCTCGCACCATCGCCCACACGTTCACCGTTCTTGGTAACCAGCCACCGACTCACGCAATCACCGCAAAGCATCAACAGAGGCGGACATCTGGGCGCACCCAGTCTGATCACAGGGTCTGATCACAGGGTCTGGGCACACAGCCTGGGTACTCAATCGAGGTCGAGCAGATGACCCATCTTGTTGGCCTTCGTCTGTAGGTATCGCAGGTTATCCGCGTGTGGTTCTATCACCAATGGCACCCGCTCAACGATCTCGAGTCCAAAGCCGGAAAGTCCACCGTACTTGGTCGGATTATTCGTCAACAGCCGCATCTTCTTAACGCCAAGGTCGACCAAGATCTGGGATCCGATGCCATAGTCACGTGAATCAACCGGCAATCCCAGGGCCTCATTGGCCTCGACGGTATCGAGACCCTGCTCCTGGAGCTGGTAGGCGCGCAGCTTGTGCGCCAACCCGATGCCGCGTCCTTCATGCCCTCGAAGGTAGACGATAACCCCTCGTCCCTCTTGTGCGATGATCTCCATCGATCGATGCAGCTGAGGGCCACAATCACAGCGCCTGGAACCAAAGGCATCGCCGGTCAGGCATTCAGAATGGACCCGCACCAACACCGGCTCCCCGTCGGCAATCTCGCCCATGATGAGGGCGACATGTTGTTCTCCATCAAGAATCGATTGATAGGCCACACCGGTGAACTCACCGTAATCGGTAGGGATCCGCGCTGTCGCACCGTCGACCCGCTTCACGAGCGTGTCGTTCGCTGCTCGATAGCGGATGAGATCCGCGATCGAGATGAGCACCAGGTGGTGCTTTTCGGCAAACGCGGTGAGTTCGTCCAGGCGGGCCATCCCCCGCTTATCCTCGGTCACCACCTCACAGATCACCCCCGCCGGTGCGACACCAGCGAGGCGCGCGAGATCGACCGCCGCCTCGGTGTGACCTCCGCGACGCAACACCCCGCCATCTCGAGCCCGCAGCGGAAAGACATGGCCGGGCCTGGTTAGGTCCGAGGGCTTGGTGGTGGGATCGACCAGCGCCTGGATGGTGCTCGCCCGGTCGGCCGCCGAGATGCCCGTCGTCACTGTCCGCTTCGCATCGACCGAAACCGTGAACGCGGTGAGATGCGACTCGGTGTTGTTCTCGACCATAAGCGGGATATCGAGTTCATCGAGCCGTTCGCCAGTCAGCGGTACGCAGATCAAGCCGGAGGTATGCGTGAGATAAAACGAGATCTTCTCGGCATCGACAAATTGGGCCCCCATGATGAGGTCGCCCTCGTTCTCCCGATTCTCGTCATCGACGACGAGGACGATCTCTCCCCGAGCGATCGCGTCGATCGCCTCTTGGATGGTATGAAAACCCATTAGTTGACTGCCTCTCGCTGCTCGAGCGAACGTTGACGCACGAGATATTTTCCAATAATGTCGAACTCGATGTTCAACGGTGAGCCAACTACAAGATCGCTGAGGTTCGTCCGGCGCAGGGTCTCCGGGATTAGCGCGACGCTGGCACTCCCAGTACCAACTGCGGTCACCGTCAAACTCACACCGTTGAAGACGATGCCACCCTTCTCAACAACCAGCTCATCAAAGCGTGGATCGAAGCTCACGCTCAGATCGGGACCTTCGTGCGTCACGCGACCGACACAGTCAACGTGCCCTTGCACGATCCCTCCATCGAGGAGGGTGCTTGCGGTGATGCTCTGTTCGACATTGACTCGGGCACCAGGTGCCAAGCGCGAAAACGTGCTGCGATGCATCGTCTCTTCGATGATCTCGACCCCAAAGCACTCATCGTCGACCTCAACGACGGTCAAGCAGACGCCGTTGCACGCGATGGAAGATCCCAGCTCGATGGCCGGGCGCCACTGACCAAGGGAGAAGCGATGGATACCATCAACGCTCTGGCCACGATAAAGGACAGTCGTGGCGACAATCCCTGAAAACATCGACTCAATCCCTTCAATGCGTTACTCTACTCAGCCTAGTTTGTGCAAGCACCGCCTATTGTCCTCGGCCGATCCCAGGTCGCACCATCAACATCTCAACGGGGCCGCCAACAAGCCCGTTCGATCACTACCGATTTAACCAGGGAACCTCTGGCCTATCAGGTGAGCAAAAGCTGTCGGTCGATTGCCCAGTAGCGGGGTCGACGCTATCACCCCCTCCATCGCCGCGATAGAGGACGTTGGGGCGATCCATGACAACACATACCGATCCCTTCGAGCACGGTTTGCGAGACGCTAGCTGTCCAGGTGCACTGACACAAAGTCAGCCCGGCTTTGTTCGGCCCGTCGTGAACGTAATCGGAGCTCGACATCGTCACCGATGTTCTCAGCCCCCCTATGGACAAACCGCCCGGGATCCCCAAGCAGCGCCGGGGGCGTCAGGCGAAAGGCGTCGCTCGCTTGCTGATCACCGAAGATGATGGGTGCGACGTAGACAAAAAGCTCATCGACGAGCTCATGATCGAGAAAGGAGCCAAGCAGGGTCGGCCCACCCTCGACCAAGAGTTCGAGTACTCCCTCTGCGCCGAGACGATCGAGAAAGTCCTCGGGAGTCTCCTTGGTGATCTTGACACCAGGAGTGCAAAAACTTAACGGGCGTCGGGCAAAGACCCAGCGTTCGGGCTGGGGAAATGATGCACCGACGTCCTTGGGCCGAGCGGTCAGCTGTGGGTGATCGACCTCCATCGTGTTGGCTCCGACGGCGATCGCCCCAACTCGGGCACGCAACTCGTGACCACGCTCGCGTGCCGGCGCCGACGTGATCCACTGGGAGACGCCGCGACCATCAGCGACCTTGGCGTCGAGGGTCATCGCAACCTTGGCAAGCACCCATGGCCGATGGCTTCTGCGCTGGTATAGGTATGGGAGTAGCTCGTCAACGACCGCCTCGGCACCGATACCGACGTCGAGTGCGATCCCGGCCTGTCGCAAGGCCAGAAAACCTCGCCCAGCCACCCGCTCGTCCGGATCTTGGATGGCAACAACCACCCGACCGATCCCCGCTGCCTCAATCGCTTCGACACAGGGAGGGGTTCGACCATGGTGTGCGCAGGGCTCCAGGGTGACGTACATGGTCGCTCCGTGCGCACGCTCTCCGGCCTCGCGCAGGGCCACAACCTCGGCATGCGGGCCACCGAGCGGCTGGGTCCACCCCTGACCAACGACGCCGCCGGCATCGACGATCACTGCACCCACCCACGGGTTCGGAGGTGCGCTAAAGCGCGCTCGTCGACTGAGCGCCACCGCACGCTCCATCAAGGCATCGTCGGTCATCGACTCGATGCCGGGTGCTCGGTATCGGCTCCTGCGAGCAATTGGAGCGCGTGACCCAAAAGAGGGGCAATCGCATCGATCGATTCAACCGCACCACGAGGTGAACCGGGAACATTCACCACCAAGGCAGTACCGACGGTGCCAGCGACGCCACGGGACAGACCCCCGAGCGGACTCGCAGCGCGCATCTGCTCAGCCAAGCCAGGGGCTTGGCGCTCCAGAATGGCCAGCGTGCCCTCAGGCGTTAGATCGCGAGGGCCAAAGCCGGTACCCCCGGTCGTCACCACGAGACCTGCGAACCCCGTCGTCGCCCTCCTCAGCGCGTCGGTCACGATTTGAATCCCATCGGGAATGGCCCATTGATCCTCGATGCGATACCCGAGTTCGCCGAGCCGATCGGCGAGTGCCGCCCCTGACCGATCCTCGCGAGTCCCTGCCATCACACCATCGGACACCGTGATCACCTTGGCGGCTACCATCGCAGACCCTTCCTCGCTCTCACCGAGCCCATCCATCTCTCGCATTCGAGATGCTCCTCGCACTCCTCACGACCAATCCAACGTTGGGGCCAATGCTCGTTCCTGGTTCGTACGGCCCATAGTGTCACCTTATGCAACTCGTAGTTCACCGAATCGGCGTTCTTCTGAGGCTGGGACAACTGCCATCGCTTGCCTATAGGTCCGAATCACCCATCACCAGCTGCGCGCTCAACGATCACAACCCGTAGCAGCCATCTTAGAGTCCAGTAGCCCTGCCCCGCCCTTCATCCCAGATCGCGCACCAGCCAGTCACCGCCGCGGCCATCACTGTCATGACGCCAGTTGGCCGGGCCCAGGGCACCCCGCCAACCTCGTCACCTGAGGCGGCGCCAACTCCCTCGCAGTCGCCTCGCAAGGATATCAAAACCTCGCCTCACTGATCACTCAAACGTGGATCAAGGACGGTAATCCTCTCCGACCGTGCACCGTGAAGGCGACCGAATGAGATGAATGCTCTATATTACTAGTTCGTTAGACCCAGAAGGCGACTCAAAGGACTGAGTTGGCCCGGCGGAGGCCTTTGGGGGCCCTCTTCAGGCGATGGCGTGAACTCACGCATGATGACCGATGGCAACCTCGACGCTCACATGATGTCGTAGTCTGTTGTTGCGCCGTGACGGCTTACCCCTTCACGAGCGCCATCGGCCCGGCGCGACGAGCACCATCTGGCCACCACCATGGCGTGAGTGACGGCTCCCATCTTGAACGCTTTGGGCGGACATCAACACACCGTGCGAACACACGCGTCGCCATGGGTCCCAATTGCTGGAGTCCACTAACGTGTCTCGCCCACGGGGGGTGGTCCCATATCGATGGCCTTGACCCTAGTGCCTCGAAGAAAATCGAGGAAGGACATCGTCGCTCGACCCTCGGGGCGCACCAACTCGGGCACGAGCATCCCCTTGGCCGTCTGGATCCTTCCACGCTCATCGATGCTGCCGATCACCCGATCGTCAGCTTCGTCCTCGATATGGGCTCGCAGCACTCGCAGTCGCTTACCTTGGACCCATAGGTACGCCCGCTCGAGCAGATGGCGACGGTAACCCATGAGTGCGGACTCGTAGCAACGGATCACGAGATCACCATCGCTGATCTTGGGGGCATACGAGATGGGTCCAACCTGGGCATGGGCCTCGGTTTCGATCCAGTTGTCACCACGTCCGAGCCAATCGGCGAGGAGGCCAACGCCCGCTGTGGTCAGCCGCTCGTAGGCCTCGCTCATGCCAAGCTCCTCGATCGCCACCGGCTGACTCGCATAGATCGGGCCAGCGTCCATCTCCTCGACCAAGCGCATCAGGGTCACACCAGCGGCCAGGCCACCAGCGAGTATCGAACGCTCCACTGGAGCTGCACCACGCAGCTCGGGTAAGAGCGAGTAGTGAACGTTCAACAGTGGACGCGCCCTCACCAGCTCTGGGCTGAGCAGGCGACCATAGGAGACCACGACCCCGACGTCGAATGCCACGGGATCGATCGCCTTGGGGGTCGTGATCGCTGGAATCGAGAGCTCCTCGGCCAGACGTGCCACCGGGGTGGCCTCGATAGCCCCGTTGCGGGATCGACGCTTGGGTTGCTTGGTCACCACGTTAACCACCTGGTATCCGGTGCTCGCGAGCATCGCGAGATAGGTAGCCGAGACCTGACCGGTGCCGAAAAACGCGATACGCACGCCTATGAGTCGATCAGCTTCTCTCGCATCTCACGTAGAAAAGCCTTGCGCTCCTCATCGGTGAGCCGTTCGATCAAGAGCATGCCGTTGAGGTGGTCGTACTCGTGTTGCAGGACGCGTCCGAGCAACCCCTCTCCCTCAACCTCCTGGGGCTTTCCGTTGCGATCGAGTCCCCGCATCACCACGTGACCAGGACGATGAATCTCCCACCAGTAGCTTGGGACCGAGAGGCAACCCTCCTCATAGACCCACTCTCCGTCGGCGACGACGAGCTCCGGGTTGATAAAGACCTCGGGTCCGTCACCAGCGTCGTAGACGAAGACCCGCTTTGGTATGCCAACCTGTGGGCCGGCCAAGCCGACACCCGGTGCGTCATACATGGTCTCGAACATGTCGTCGATCAGCCGCGAAAGCGCTGCATCAAAGGTATCGATCTCGGTTGCTCGATTTGCAAGCACCTGATCACCGATGGTTCTGATTGCGAGGATAGCCACGGGTTCTAGGCTAGTAGCCGAGAACGTCGATCGCCAACGGGAGGAGTAACCCATGGAACCCATCGGACCGCGTAACGCGCTCGCAGAGCCGCGATTTGCAAACGCCACGACCTTTGCACGTCTCCCAACCCTCGCCGAGGTGACCAACGCCGGCATCGCCATCGTCGGTGCCCCCTTCGACGCCGGCGTCTCCTATCGACCCGGCGCTCGATTTGGACCGCTCGCCATCCGCACCGGCTCGCAGTTGCTTCGGCCGTATGACCCCGCCATGAAGCTACACCCATTCGGCACCGTACAGGTCGCCGACGCTGGCGACATGGGTATCAACCCATTCTCGATCGAGGAGGCGATCGCCACCATCGAGGCTCGGGCCAACGAGCTCGCCTCACGAGCCGAGCGCCTGATCACGCTCGGGGGCGACCATACTATTGCGTTGCCACTGCTTCGTGCAGTGACCAAGCGACACGGCCCAGTGGCGTTGATCCACTTCGATGCCCATCTCGACACCTGGAATACCTATTTCGGTGCGCCCTATACCCACGGGACTCCGTTTCGACGTGCCTTTGAGGAGGGTTTGCTCCTTGAGGACCGAAGTTTTCACATCGGAACCCGGGGTCCGCTGTATGGAGATAGCGACCTCAGCGACGACGAGGGCTTTGGATTTCAGATCATTAGCTCCGATGAACTCGTCGATGCCGAGATCCCGGCGATTGCCGAACGGATCAGGGCCAGGATTGGCGACAGCCCCGTCTACCTCTCCATCGACATCGATGTCCTCGATCCGGGTGCCGCTCCGGGGACCGGAACACCAGAGGCTGGTGGTCCAAGCTCACGAGAGGTTCTGCGGCTGCTCAGGCTCCTGCGTGGTCTTGTCCTCGTCGGAGCTGATCTGGTCGAGGTTTCACCCAGCTACGATCACGCCGAAATCACGGCGATCGCAGCCAGCCACATCGTCTACACCATGATCGGACTCATGACCACCACGATGGGGTGACCAACCTTGCACCATTGAGCCTGATGACCCGCGACTGCTCCAACACGCCTTCCGTAGATGCCACGCTACGAGTGGGCGTCATGGCCAGGTGTGCGAGTTACTCACTCGGATTGTGTCACTCAGCGGTAGTCGCGAGCACGGTCTCAGGGCAGGCCTTCTTGGTCATAATAAGCCATAGCCAGGACGCATCTTGTCCCACCTCAATGTGCAAACTCGGTTTGCAACCTCAAAACGCAGATGTCGTGGCAAGCCCTAAGACGACTCGTTGATGCTGATACCATTCTCTCATGAATCCCCATTGGCCCGTATGAATCCCTGCTGACCAAACCTTGCGCGCAGCGGCATATCCACACGTCAGCCACACAGGGCGCCCCTGAGAAGCTCACCACAGACAACAACGTACCAACAGTGGATGCGACACAGATCGACGAGCAGGTAGGTGGATCGGCGAACGCCTCACCGATGACTGCCGCTCCAAAAGACATCTACATTTACCTGCACCTCTTGTGTTGTCGCTCTCCAGCCGCCTGTGAGTGTTCTGCCCTATCCACAGGGACAGAACGAGCCCAAGTCGATGCTTGACCACCTCCTAGGTCCAACTTTCGTTGTCGTGGTATGCCTGGAGTCCTGCCGTGAGCGGCAGCCTGAGCATCCAATTGGATACTGCGGCTTTCCATTCGGCGTAGAACCTCTCGTCAAGGATCTTCTTGACTTGCGTATCGGGAGTGAACCGGTCGATCTGGCGATCTTTGGTCCTTGATGTGATGTCATGGAGGCTACGTGATCCACATCGCCTTGCCAGTTGCAATCCCACGAAGGATTGACAAGTGCAACACA